>NZ_JADPJQ010000120.1:123975-138765 GCF_023073515.1 Bradyrhizobium sp. 17
AACCGTCGAGCCCTGGTCGATCGTCAGCGCACCGTTCGCCAGCACTTCGATCGTACCGGTGCTCGCGTTCGTGACCGTCTCGTGGTCCAGCGCGTTGCCGGTGCCGCTGACCTTGAAGGCCGCGTTGTTGTTCAGGATGCCACCGCTCAGCACCGCAGCGCCGGTCAAATCGATCTCGCCATTGCCGGTGACCGTGCCGGTGCCGTTGATCGTCGCCCCGTTGACCGTCAGCTTGCCGTTGGCATCGACCGTGACGTTACCGGCATTCGCGACCGTCGAGCCCTGGTCGATCGTCAGCGCACCGTTCGCCAGCACTTCGATCGTGCCGGTGCCCGCGTTCGTGATTGTTCCATGGTCTAGCGCGTTACCCGTGCCGCTGACCTTGAAGGCCGCGTTGTTGTTCAGGATGCCGCCGCTCAGCACCGCAGCGCCGGTCAAATCGATCTCGCCATTGCCCGTGACAGTCCCGGTACCGCTGATCGTGGCGCCGTTAACTGTCAGCTTGCCAGCGGAATCGATCGTGACGTTGCCGGCATTCGCGACAGTCGAGCCCTGGTCGATCGTCAGCGTGCCGTTCGCCAGCACCTCGATCGTGCCGGTGCTCGCATTCGTGATCGTCTCATGGTCGAGCGCGTTGCCGGTGCCGCTGACCTTGAAGGCCGCATTGTTGTTCAGGATGCCGCCGCTCAGAACCGCGCCGCCGGTCAGATCGATCTCGCCATTGCTGGTGACCGTACCGGCACCATTGATCGTGGCGCCGTTCACCGTCAGCTTGCCGTTGGCATCGACCGTGACGTTGCCGGCATTCGCAACCGTCGAGCCCTGGTCGATCGTCAGCGCGCCGTTCGCTAGCACTTCGATCGTGCCGGTCGTCGCATTCGTGATCGTTTCGTGGTCCAGCGCGTTGCCGCTGCCGCTGACCTTGAAGGCCGCGTTGTTGTTTAGGATGCCGCCGCTCAGCACGGCAGCGCCGGTCAGGTCGATCTCGCCGTTGCCGGTGACAGTCCCGGCACCGTTGAGCGTGGCGCCATTGACTGTCAGCTTGCCGTTGGCATCGACCGTGACGTTACCGGCATTCGCGACCGTCGAGCCCTGGTCGATCGTCAGCGCGCCGTTCGCCAGCACTTCGATCGTGCCGGTGCTCGCATTCGTGACCGTCTCGTGGTCCAGCACGTTGCCGGTGCCGCTGACCTTAAAGACCGCGTTGTTGTTCAGGATGCTGCCGCTCAGCACCGCAGCGCCGGTGAGATCAATCTCACCGTTGCCGGTGACCGTGCCGGTGCCGCTGATCGTGGCGCCGTTGACCGTCAGCTTGCCGGTGGCGTCCACCGTGACGTTGCCGGTGTTGGCGACGCCGGAGCCCTGGTCGATCGTCAGCCAGCCATTCGCCAGCACCTTGATCGTGCCGCCGGACGTGTTTGCGACGGTCTCGTGGGCGAAATCCGCCGTGCCCTTGACGTTGACCGCCCCTGAATTGTTCAGCGTGCCGTTCTTGAGGACGCTGCTGCCGTCGAGTTCCAGCGTGCCGGCGATGGTGACCGTGCCGCCGCTGATGGTGGCGGTGTCGACGATCAGCGTCGTGCCGGCATCGGCCTTCAGCGTGCCGCCGGCATTGTTAATTCCGGCGAGCGTCTTCAGCGTGCCGCCGAACAGCTCGATCGTGCCGGAATTGGTGATTGTGGTGCCGTTGGCGAAATCGCCGCCGCCCTTGAGCGTCAGGTAGCCGGCATTGGTGAGGACGCTGCTGTCCAGGAACTCAGCCTTGCCACCAACCGAGATCGTGCTTGCCGTGAAATTGGTGAGCTTCGAATCGGCCTTGAGGCTGATCTCGCCCGCAATCGTCAACGCACTCTTGTTGATGACTTCCGGCGCCTTGTGGCCGACCGCGGTGTCGTAGTCGTTCATCGTGATCGACTTGGCAAAGGCTGCCGTGTCGATCGTCACCGGATAGGACGGCGTCAGCCCATGCAGCTGGTCGGTGATGACGATGACGTCGTCATTGATGGTCGGGACCGTGCCGGTTGCCCAGTTGGCCGCATCCTTCCAGAAGCCGCCCGAGGGAGCGCCGGGCTTGTCGGTCGCGATCCACACCACGGCGGGAGCGTCGGTGCCGGTGATCGTGACGGTGATGGTCTGCTGCGAGGTGGCGCCTTGCGCGTCCTTGAGCGTCACGGTGTAGACCAGCGTCAGCACCTCACCCTTGGGGATGAAGTCGGCGAGATAGACCGGCAGGTCAGCCAGCGACCAGTTGATGGTGCCGGTGCCGTCTCCGGTGCTATCGGCGCCCGCCGCGATCGCGACCGACATCGCGCTCTGGAACGCCGCAAGCGGCCCCGGCGGAACGGTGCCGTCAGGCAGGGTCGCGCTGCTCAACGCCACCGACACCGTATGCTTGTCGGTGAGATCGACGTCGTCGAAGCTCAGCGTGCCCGACGTGGGAACATCGCTGGTGAGCGGGCCACCCGGCACGCTGGTGCCGCCTTCGAAGATGATGGTCGGAACGCTGGTGGTGATCACCGGCTTGTCGTTGGTGCCGGTGATCGTGATGGTGATGTCGATGGTCGACGTTTCGGGATTGACCGAGAAATTATTGTTGACGCGGACCTTGTAGGTCAGCGTCAACGTTTCGCCCGCCGCGAGGAAGTCGAAGACGTGGTCGGGAATCGTGTAGGTCCAGACCGCCGAGCCGTTGTTGTTGTTACCGGCGGCTGCGGCCACGCTGAGCTGGATCTGCGTTGCCGCGATGTCCTGCTTCTGGAGCGCAGAGAGCGCGCCGGTGACATCCTGCTGGCCGGCGTTCTTGTAGACAAAGTTCGGCGCATCGCCGAGGTCTATGCTCACCGTTGGCAGATCGGCCAGGTTTTGATCGACGAAGGTGATGCGACCGGAGATGGTATCGTAATGAGTTGTGTCGCCGGTCGTGCCCGCGCGCTCGATCATCTCGAACGCCGTCTTCACATTGCCGTTGAGATCGAGGCTTTGACGAACGGGCGGGCCGGGAATGCGGGTGCTGGTCGACGGATTATGGCCGGTCCCCTGCGATCCCGGCTCAGGGAGATGCGTGAAGGTCGCGGTCGCGGTGGCACCGGTATCCGTCTTGATGAAGACAATGTTGCCGGTCTGCGTGATCGAGTCGGTGAAGTTCTGGGTCAGCTTGGTGTTGCTGTTGTTGTCCGTGAACTTCAGCGTGAACACGTCCGTGATCAGCTTCTGGATGTCCGGCGACATCAGCGCATTGGAGATCGAGACGTTGCCGCCGCTGATCTGGATCATCTGGCCGGCCTGGTTGACCGTCGCGATCGGCAGCAGCGTGACCTTGTCGAACAGGATGTAGGAGCCCGTCGTGCCGTTCGGCTCGACCAGCACCTGGAAGCTTGCCTGCGGCTGCGGATCGCCGCCGCCAGCGGGAACGACGAAGTTGATCTGGCTCAGCACCGCCGTACCGCGGATGCCCATGGTGGCGACCGGCGTGTCGACCTTCATGTCGCCGTGCTTAGCGGTCTCACCGGCAACGAAAGTGATGGTGCCTGCGACCAGACTGAGCAGAGAGGAATTGTTCGACCCGTTGGGGTCGTAGACCATATCGTTCAGCACCATCCGCGCATTGGAGGACAGGCCGAACACCGTGCCGTCGATGAACGTAATGCCGAGCGTCGAGTCGCCGCCGGTCGAGACCACGTCGCCCTTCTCGACGTTGTCGCCATTGTTCAGGATGACGGAGACGCCGTTACGGACCGCGGTCGCGCTGCCGGAGAGCTTGGTGACGTGGCCGATGACCTGCGCGGCGGCAATGCCTGAGGCGGCCTGCGCGTATTGCACATGGCCGGTGAGTGCGTTGACGACGTCGCCGGTGAGGTGCGCGCCGTCGGGCGAGGCGATCGCCGCGCGCTTGTCGCCCCTGAAATAATCGTGAACGACGAAATCGTGCCCATCATGAGACAGCACGAGATCGAGACCGGCGCGCTTGAAATCGCCGTTGAAGATCAGGTTCGGGTCGGGAACCACGAATGCGCCATCGGGCACGTGGCCGTGTGCCTTCGCAGTAAAGGAATCGACATGGCCATCGGCGGGCGATCGGGAACCCAAGCCGTCCAAGGAAATCGCGGCGTCAAATTTCCCAGCGTAATTCAATCCGGGCACCAAAAAAGGAGTTAAAATCTAAGTAAGTATCGCTCGCCTAAACTTGCATATCATTACCAAGTCCTTAGCGAAACCACCTATTGCTTGTGTGATTTCGCATCACCAAGCGGTCGATGCTCTCGGACGGCTGGGCACCTGCAGGGAAGCCAAAGTAATCTTTCAAATACTCATAAGTAAAGTAGCGCTTATTTTCGCTCATTTTCAGTAACCTCATGTATTCTATTGCAGAAATCTGGCAATAGATACTTCTGTCATCTTTTGTTCGTGGTGCCCCGCACCACCCTGCGGCAAATACGGGGCCAAATCTGTGATCCAGCTAACAGAACTCACGAAATAGCCAGCCGTTAGCCATAAGGCGCAGAATCAGTTCCACAACAACTTCTGCCTGCAATTGGTCCCTCTTCGCGGCAACTGCCGCCCTCCTAGCCGGCGAATCGTAAAATTTTACGCAATATGAGCAGGCCCGTTTCAGCCTGTTGCCCGGTTTTGGGACCCCAGGCCGGGCGCGTTAAGCAGAACAAAACCGCCCGCCTCGCACTATCTCCGCGAAAGCAACAAAGCCCGGCACGTGCAGGTCGAGGGGGACCTGGCGAAGCCGGAAGGGGATGTCAGATGGAGACCGCTGCTCGTTCGCGCGCTTGGCGCGCTATCCTTGTGCTGTGCGGATTGATCCTACTCGGATCGGCCGCCGAGCTTCGCGCTGGCACGCTACTATCGCCGGGAGCCGGCGTCCTCGTGCGCAAATCCGCCGAGCCGTTCGGCGTGTTCGCCTTCGCCATCTCCGCCGGCAGCCTGCAACAGAAATGGCTCGCCCTGAGGTCCAGGCTCGACGATGACATGGTGCAGCTCGCCCTGTGCGACGGCGATCGGGACAATTGCGCTTCGCCCGCTGCGCTGAAACTGCTCGCGATCGTCGACCAGGCCCGCAGCCGTGACGGCCGCGCCCGGCTGGGCGAAACCAATCGCGCCATCAACCTCGGCATCCGCGCCGCCGATGACGGTTCTGAGGACGTCTGGAGCTCGCCGCTCGCGACCTTCGCGCGTGGCGCCGGGGATTGCGAGGACTATGCCATTGCCAAGCTCGCCGCTCTTAAGCTCGCGGGCATTGCCGCGGAAGATCTCCGCATCGTCGTGGTGCGCGACCTCAGGGCCGGCGAAGAGCATGCGATTGCCGCTGCACGGCTCGACGGCCACTGGCTGATGCTCGACAACCGTCGCATGGCAATGGTCGAGGACGACGCTGCACGGAGCTACCAGCCGCTGTTCGTGCTCTACCAGTCGGCCGTGTTGAAATATGTCGACGAGCCCGTGCGGTTCTCGATGATCGCCGCCGAGGCGCGTTGATCTTGTTGTAGCCCGGTATAAAGTACGCTTACCCCACAAAGTCATTTCGCCGCGCGATTCGGGACGCTAGCATGCCCGCGGCTATGCGGGGGCGACTGGAATGCGGTTCATCGTGCTGACTATGCTTGCGCTGCTGGCCTTGCCGGCGGCTCCAGGCTTCGCGCAATCCAGCCCGTCCGACCGCTCCGTCGCCGACAGGCTGCCGCTGTTCGCCAGGAACAACTGCCAGCAGATCCGCGATCCCGGCAATCAATTGTTCTGCGGTGATGCCGAGCTTGCCGCCGCCGCCGAGAAGCTGAGCACGGGAATCGAGGCGCGGCTTGCCCGCCTGCCCGATCGCCTGCCCGGGATCGAGGAGAACGCGATCTGGATCCGCCAGCGCAATCTCGGTTGCGGCATCGTCGGCCAGACCGCGATCCGCGCCGAAGATTTCGACCGGGTGAAGGCATGTCTTCGCAAGGTGACCGATGAGCGCGCAGCGATCGTACGCGATCCGGATTTCGACTGTCTCGCCGCCAACACCGCCGCGGGCGCGCTGATCTGTGCGGACCCGTCGCTGGCGCTGGCCGAGACTGAGTTGAACAGCCAGGTTCTCGGCCTGATCGGCAAGCTCGATCCGACCGCGGCGCGCTTTGCCTTCGCCGAATACGGCCGGTGGACGCGGGAGCGCGATCGCAAATGCAATCTGGTTGGCAAGGAGAACGTGCCGCTCGGGGAGCTCGAGTCCGCGGAGGACTGTCTCGCCGGCTATCTGAAGCACAAGGCTGACGAGATTGGCACGGCGAAAGGCGATCCGAAGAAGGTGTTCGGCCGGCAGGTCGCAGCCCACTCGCCCGACACCGATGCCGTCGATTTCTGCGCCGCGCGAATCCACGCGGCCAATTCCTGCGGCAACTTCCTCCGCATCAACCGCGTCTACGCACTCGACAGCCAGGTGGGCGAGCAGGAAGCGCAGGTCACGGGCGAGATCGAGATGGCCGTGCTGGCGCCCTTCGCCACCTGCAGCAAGATCGCCACGACCTGTACGGGCACCTGCTGGGATGCCAGAACGGGTCGTCCGCAGCCCGGCGTCGGCAACAAGGAGCGCTCCACGGACGCCTTCAACGTCACACGCCGCCTGCGGATCCAGCGCACGTTTGCATTTGTCAAAGCCGCCGATGGCTGGCGCTGCCGGGAAGACGAACTGGCCCCGGTGAATTCAGGCACCGCAGGTGGGGGATCGTAGGGCTGTGTGCTCTCCCTCTCCCCGCTCTTCGCAGGGAGAGGGTTGGGGTGAGCGGCTGCTTCAGCGAATCCGGTGACAGTTAGACTCGCGGAGAGCCCCCTCACCGGGAAATTTGCTGCGCAAATTCCCGCCTCTCCCCGCATGCGGGAAGAGGCGAAGAAATCAAAACATCAGATTGTCCTTCACCAGAACCCAGCGGCCGCCCTTGACCTGCTGCACCTGGGTGATGGTGTTGGCGAGGTGGTCGGTCTTGGAGAATTTGGTCGGCGGCGAGTTGAAGATGTCGAGGAACTTGTCGCCCGATTCCAGCGCGTCCAGCATCTTCTGGCCGGTCAGATCCTTGCCCGCCTTGTTGGCGTAAAACGCGAACGTCATCACCGCATTGTAGCCAATGATGGCCTGCGTGTTGGCATCGGTGCTGAACATCTTCTTGTAGTTGACCAGCCAGTCCTTCACCTTGCCCTTTGCGGTGTCCTCATAGGGAATCTCGAATCCGGACGCAGCATAGAGGCCTTCGACCGCCTCCTTGCCGAGCATGGGCACCTCCATCACGTTGGTCGGCGTCGCGCCGAGAAAGGTGACCTCCCAGCCGAGCTTCTTGGCTTCCGTCATCGCGCCGATGGGCTCACGGAGCACAGCGCCGAGCACAACGAGGTCGCAGCTGTCGGACTTCATCTTGGCGATCTGCGCGCTGAAGTCGGAGGCACCGCGCTTGTAGCTCGTGATCGAGGCCGGCTGCACCTTCATGGCAGTAAGCTGCTGGTTGAAGCCGTCGAGCACGTTCTTCCCGTACTCGTCGTCCTGATGCATGATGCAGGGTTTCTTGAAGTTCTTCCACTCCATCATGTATTTCAGCGCCGCCCGCGTACTCTCGACATAGGGCAGCAGATTGTTGAACTTCAGCCGCTCCTGCGGCTTGGCGGGATCGAACTTGAACGTGAACTCCGCCGCCGTCAGCGGGAAGAGCTGAAGCACGCCGGCGTCGAGCAGGATATCCTGCGCCGCCAGCACGGTCGGCGAGCCCATTGGCCCCACCATCGCGAAGATCTTGTCGCGCTCGATCAACTTCTGCGACGCGAGCACGGCCTTCTTCGGATCGTAGCCGCTGTCCTCGACGACAAGCCGAATCTTCCGCCCCTGGACGCCGCCGGCGGCGTTGATCTCCTCGACCGCCATCTTCATGCCGTTCGAGACTGGCACACCCCAGCCCTTGATCGGCCCCGACAGATCCTGATGGGTGCCGATGACGATCTCGGAGGCCGAGATGCCCTCATTGGTGACCTTGGTCTGCGCCGCGGCAGGCAGACAGGTGAGCACCACCGCGCCTGCCGCAAAGCCGAACGTTTTCAACGATCTCGACATTGAAGTCTCCTCTCCTTGGGGCCCTTATGATGCGAAGGGTGGGGCCTTCACTCCTTCCCTGTTATTCAAACAAGATCGTTCAAGCCACCGCCCGCGCCGGATACATCGCGTCGATCTCGGCGGCATAACGCTTGTTCACGAAGCCGCGCTTCAGCTTCATGGTTGGCGTCAGCTCTTCGTCCTCCGGGGTGAGCTGGCGTTCGATCAGATAGAATCTCTTGATGGTCTCGACGCGGGCGAAATTGGCATTGACCGTTTCGATTTCGCGCCAGATCAGGTCCTGGATCTCCGCCGCGCGGCACAGGCTGGCATAATTGGTGAAGGGGATGTCGTGGTCCTGCGCGAATTTCTCGACATTCTCCTGGTCGATCATCACGAGGCAGGTGAGGTATGGCCGCTTGTCGCCGATCACCACGGAATCCGAGATGTAGGGCGAGAATTTCAGTTGATTTTCGATTTCGGACGGCGTGATGTTCTTGCCCCCGGAGGTGATGATGATGTCCTTCATCCGGTCGGTGATGCGGACGAAGCCCTCATTGTCGATGGTGCCGACGTCGCCGGTATGCAGCCAACCGCGATGGTCGATGGTCTCGGCTGTCCTCTCCGGCTGGTTCAGGTAGCCCATGAACAGGAAGTCGCCCCTGATCAGGATTTCCCCCTCGGGTGACAGCGCGACTTCGCCCCAGGAAACCGCCTTGCCTACCGAGCCGAGCTTGATCCGCTCCGCCGGCATCATGGTGGCGACCCCGCAATTCTCGGTCTGGCCGTAGACCTCGTGAATGTCGATGCCGAGCGCGAGATACCAGCGGATCAGCTCCGGCGCGATTGGCGCCGCGCCGGTGAAGGCGATGCGGCAACGGTCGAGCCCGATCATGCGTCGGATGTTGCGGAAGACGACCCGGTAAGCGATGCCGTTGGCGAGCCGCAACGGCAGCGGCGGCGGCTTGCCTTCAATCCTGCAATCGACCATGCGATAGCCGATGTCGATGGCGCGGCGGTAGACCCATTGCTGCAACCGCGTCGCATCCTTCAGCGCGATGGTGATCGCGGAATAGAATTTCTCCCAGATCCGCGGCACCGCGAGGAAGATGGTCGGCTGCACCTCGCGCAGATTGTCCGGCACAGTCTCCGGACTCTCGGCAAAATTCATCACCGAGCCAAGCGCGACCGAGATGTAATAGCCGCCGATCCGTTCGGCGACGTGGCAAAGCGGCAGGAAGATCAGCCGGTCCTCGTTCTCGCGCGCCGGAATGAAATCGTTGGCGTGCCGCATCTGGTGCGTGACGCTACGGTTGGCGTGCATGGCGCCCTTGGGCGGACCCGTGGTGCCGGATGTATAGACGAGGACCGCGAGATCGCTTGCGCTACGACTGTCGACCATCTCCTGCCACAGCGCCTCGCGGCCGGCCATGTGGTTGCGCCCGAGCGCGCGAAACTCGTCGAGCGACATCACCATTTCATCGGAGAAGCCGCTGAGGCCCTCCATGTCGAACACGATGATCTTTCGCAGAGACGGGCAGCGTGCGCGACAGGCCAGGATCTTGTCGAGTTGCTCCTCGTCCTCGGCGAAGATCACCTTCGTCCGGGAATCGTTGACGAGATATTCGACTTGGGATGAGGCATCGGTCGGATAGATCCCGGAAGAGACGCCGCCGGCGCACAGAATGCCCATGTCGACATGGACCCATTCCGGCACGGCGTTGGCGATGATGGAAGCAACGTCGCCGGGCCTGAAGCCGATGGCATGCAGCGCGTAGGCGACCTCCTTCGAGATCTCCAGCCATTCGCGCCAGCTGGTCGGCTGCCAGATCCCGAATTTCTTCTCGCGTATAGCCGGCCTGTCGCCCCGCGTCTCCGCGGCGCGCAAAAAGCTTTTCGCGATCGTGTCAGCGACCGTCAGCACCGCCGGTCGGGCCATGCACGTCTCCTCCCTGTCGCGTTCCCCTCCGCTGCCTGCCTTGCCGGCGGTCTATATTGGCGGATGGGCTTTGGTATTTAAGGCTTTTTCTAACGCCAAGTCTTCCCTTAACGCCAAGTCTTCCTCTAACGCCAAGTCTTCTTCTTTTTCCAGCGCCGCTCGCCTCGTGCGCCCGCTTCCTTGGCGCCAAGGTAGAATTCCTGGATGTCCTTCGAATGCATCAAGCGGTCGCAGCTGTCGTTCATCACGATCCGGCCGGTCTCCAGTACATAGCCATAATGCGCCGTCTCCAGCGCCACCTTGGCGTTCTGCTCGACCAGCAGGATCGACATGCCCTGCTCCTCGTTGACGCGCCGGATGATCGCGAAGATTTCCTTCACCAGGATCGGCGACAGCCCAAGCGAGGGCTCGTCGAGCAGCAACAGAGTCGGCCGGTTCATCAGCGCGCGGCCGATCGCGAGCATCTGCTGCTCGCCGCCGGAGAGCTGTCCGGCCGGCTGGTTGATGCGCTCCTTCAGCCGCGGGAAATAGCCGTAGACGCGCTCCAGATCGTCCGCAACGCCGTTACGATCCTTGCGCGGATAGGCCCCCATCATCAGGTTCTCGCGCACGGAGAGGAACGGGAACACCTCGCGTCCCTCCGGCACGTGGCTGAGGCCCAGCCGCACGATCCTGTCCGCCTCCATGCGTTGAATCGACTTGCCCATGAACTCGATGGCGCCCTTCTGCGGATCGAGAATGCCCGAGATCGTCTTCAGCACCGTCGTCTTGCCGGCGCCGTTGGCGCCCAGCAGCGTGACGATGCGGCCGCGCGGCACTTCGAGCGAGATGCCGCGGATGGCCATGATCGGCCCGTAATAGCTCTCGATGTTGGAGAGTTTCAGGATGATGTCTGGTGTTACCACGGCATCCATCGCGTCAGGCTCCCAGATAGGCGGCAACGACATCGGGGTGCTGTTGCACTTCGGCGGGCGAGCCCATCGCCAGCACCCGGCCGTAGTTCAGGGCGATGACGCGGTCGGAGACGCGGTTGACCAGCGACATATCGTGCTCGACCATGAGCACGGTGACGCCGAGCTCGCTCTTCAGGTCGCGGATCCAGAACGACATGTCGTCGGTCTCCTCCACGTTGAGGCCGGAGGACGGCTCGTCGAGCAGGATCAGCTTCGGCTCCGAGCACAGCGCGCGGGCCAGCTCGATCACCTTGCGCACGCCGTAAGGCAGACCCGAGATCAGCTTGTCGCGGTAGGGCTCGAGATCGAGGAATTCGATGACCTGTTCGACCCTGCGGCGATGCACCTTCTCGTCGGCGCGCACGCCCGGCAGGAACAACAGCTCCTGCCAAAGCTGCGTGGTCGAATGCCGGTGGCGGCCGACCAACAGGTTCGACAACACCGTCGCATTCTCGAACAGTTCGATGTTCTGGAACGTGCGGGCGATGCCGAGCCTTGCGATGTCGTGGGGCGGCTGCTCCGTGATGTCCTGGTCTTCGAAGAAGATGCGACCCGAGGTCGGGCGGTAGATCCGCGAAATCAGGTTGAAAATCGAGCTCTTGCCGGCACCGTTGGGCCCGATGATCGAGAGGATCTCGCCCTTCTCGACCGCGAACGACACCGCATCGACGGCCTTCAGCCCACCGAAATGCAGGGACAAGTTCTCGGCGCGAAAATAGCTCATCGGTTGCGCTCCGACTTCACGTAGATCTTCTGCCGCTTGAAGGTGGCGCGCTTGTAGAGCGGGAACAGCTGGAAGAAGAGTTTGATCTTGAGCCAGCGGCCGTAAAGCCCGAGCGGCTCGAACAGCACGAACAATACGATGATGATGCCGTAGATCGCGCCTTTCAGGCCGTTGAGCGAGGCAAAGGCCGCGACCTTGGACTGGACATTGGCTGCGGCTTGCGTGCCCGCTCCGAAGGTCGCTGCAATGCCGGCGATGATGCCGGGCATGTCGTCCTTGAGGTAGGTCAGGAACGGATCGATCATCACGATGAAGATTGCCCCCAGCACCGCGCCGTGCAGGCTGAAGGTGCCGCCGATCAGGATTACGATGATGAACTCGATCGAGAGTTGGAGCGTGAACATCTCCGGCGAGATGAAGGAGAGCTTGTGCGCAAACAACACGCCGGCGAAGCCGGTGATCGCCGCGGAGATCGCAAAGGACTTCACCTTGTACAGCGCGACATTGACGCCCATGCTGCGCGCAGCGGTCTCGCTGTCGCGGATCGCGACGAAGGCGCGCCCGGTGGGCGAACGCAGCAGATTGAGCGTACCGACGATGGTCAGCACCAGCACGGCGAGGCAGAGGAAATAGAAAGTGGGGCTGTCGCGCGGCACCGCAACGCCGAGCAGCGACAGCGTCTTCACCCGCATGCCCTCGTTGCCGTGGGTCACGCTCTCCCAACGCGCCAGGATCTCCTCGACGATCAAGGCGAAGGAGATAGTGGCGATGACGAGGTAGATGCCCTGGAGCCGCAGCGCGGGAAAGCCGACCAACGCGCCAATGCAACCGGACAGAAGGCCTGCGGCGAGGAAGTAGACCGGGAACGGCACGTTGTACGTCTGCAAGTACGCCGCCGTGTAGGCGCCGATCGCGAGGAACGCCGCGTGCCCGAGCGAGGCCTGCCCGGTGAAACCGGTCAGGATCAGCAGCGCCACGCCGACGGTCGCATAGATGCAGACGAAGACGAGCTGGCTCATCAGATAGCTGGAGAGCACATAGGGCGCGATCAGCAGCACGGCCAGCAGGAGACCGTATGAGACGTAATAGCCCGAATGCGGAAACAGCCTGATGTCGTCCTCGTAGTCGGTCTTGAACAGGAAGCGCATGCGTTCAGACCTTCTTGCGGACGTGAAGGCCGAACAGGCCTTCGGGCTTGAGCAAGAGCACGGCGAGCAGCACGATGTAGGGCGCGACGTCCTTCCAGCCCTCGGCCAGATAGAAGCCCGCCATGCTCTCGATGACGCCGATCAGGACGCCGCCGACCACGGCGCCGGGGATCGAGCCGAAGCCGCCGAGCACGGCGGCCGGAAACGCCTTGAGGCCGAGCACGAGGCCGACATTGGAATGGATGAAGGTGATCGGCGCCAGCAGCACGCCGGCGCAGGTCGCGACCGCCGCGCTGATCGCCCAGACGATCGACACCACGCGCTTGACCGGAATGCCCATGTAATAGGCCGCGAGCATGTTCTCGGAACTGGCGCGCATCGCAGTGCCGAGCGTGGTCTTGTTGAAGAACAGATAGAGCAGCGTGCACAGGATCATGGTCGCCGCGATCACCGAGAGCTTGTCGTAGGCGAGCACCAGCGGGCCGATGCGCAGCACGCCCTGGCTAAACGGCGTCTCGATCTTCAGATCATCGGTCCCCCAGATCATGCCTGCGATCGAGCGCAGGAAATAGCCGAGCCCGATGGTGGCCATGATGATGGAGAATTGCGGATAGCCGAGGATCGGGCGCACCACCACGCGCTCGGCCAGCATGCCGAACAGCGCCATCGCCGCCACCGCACCGGCAAAGCCGATCCAGTAGTTCAGCCCCATCATGCCGATGAAGGTGAAGGCAAAGAAGCCGCCCAGCATCATCAAATCGCCCTGGGCGAAATTGACGACCTCGGTGGCTTTGTAGACAAGCACGAAGCCGAGCGCGATCAGGCCGTAGACGCAGCCGAGCGCAACACCGCTGACCAGCTGCTGAACGAAATCCAGCATCGTCGCGCATCCTCCCGATACAACCGGCGGTTCTTCCTGACCGCCTTGCCGCATCTTGTGTTCAGTCGCTACGCAGTCGTTTCGCTGCGTTCGCGCCATTCGTCCCTTCACCAATTCAGCCTGAACCGCCAAGCGCTGTCAACAAACGGTGACTTGCCATTAGTCCAATCCGGATGACGGAATTTGCGGCAGCGCGATTCACGGTGCCGAAACATCTTCGGGGCATGGTCGCGAGCGATGCAAAACCGCAAGGTGTGGCCGTGATGAAGCGGGACGACTCGGCGCTCGAAGTCATGGGGTTAACGAAGTGTTTTGACCGTCTGGCGGTCGATAACCTCGATCTCACCATCCATGCCGGCGAATTCTATGCGCTGGTCGGCCCCAACGGCGCCGGCAAGACCACCACTTTGCGCATGGTTGCAGGCCTTTTGCGGCCCGATGCCGGCTCGGTCTCCATCTTCGGCATCGATGCGCTCCAAAACCCCGTCGCCGCCAAGCAGGTGATGGCGTGGGTCTCCGACGAGCCCATGATCTATGACAAGCTCACGCCGCTCGAATATCTCGAGTTCGTAGCCGGTCTGTGGGGCATCGCACCATCGGCCTCGGAACCGGTCGCCGCGGAGCTCCTGAACTCGCTCGGGCTCGAGCCGCACCGGCACGAACGCTGCGAGGGCTTTTCCAAGGGCATGCGCCAGAAGGTCGCCCTCGCCGGCGCCCTGGTGCACGATCCCCGCCTCATCATCCTCGACGAGCCGCTGACGGGACTGGACGCCGTCTCCGCCCGCCATGTCAAGGGACTCCTGAGCGAGCGCGTCCGCGCCGGCTGCACCGTCATCATGACCACGCATATCCTCGAGGTCGCCGAACGCATGGCCGACCGCATCGGCGTGATCGCAGCCGGCCGCCTGGTTGCCGAGGGCACGCTGACTGAGCTCCGGCAGCAAAACGGGCACGCCGATACCAGCCTGGAAGATCTCTTCATCGCGCTGGTGACCCTCCAGGAAGCCGCATGAGCTCGGCCACCGCGCTGTCCTGGTTCGCCCGCCACGAGCTCCGGCTCGCCTGGCGCGAATGGCTCGCCATGATGACCGGCGGG
>NZ_JADPJQ010000120.1:138870-174546 GCF_023073515.1 Bradyrhizobium sp. 17
CGCGTGCCGCGGTGATCGGCCTGCTGTTCTTCGCGGCGCTGCTGCACGTCCCGGCCTGGGCGGTGATCGGCCGCTTCGCCGACCTGCAATTGCCGCTCGACAAATCCTCGCTGATCGTGATTTCGGCGACAATTTTTCTGGCCTGGACGCTGATGCTGTCACAGGCGATCGAATCGGTGACGCGGGTGTTCTACGCACGCGCCGATCTCGACCTCATCATGTCCTCACCCGCGACGCTGGCCAATCTGTTCTCGGTGCGCATCGCCGCGATCGCGCTCGCCATCACGGTGATGGCGCTGCTGTTCTCGACACCCTTCATCGACGTGCTGGTGTTCGGGGGCGGCGCGCGCTGGCTTGCAGCGTTCGGCGTCGTCGTCGCGATGGGCCTGTCGGCCGCAGCGATCGCGATCGCCGTCACCATCCTGCTGTTCCGCCTGATCGGTCCGGCGCGGACACGGTTCGTCGCCCAGATCCTCGCCGCCATCATCGGCGCCGGCTTCGTGATCGCGCTCCAGGTGGCGGCGATCATGTCCTACGGCACGCTGTCGCGCTTCACCATCCTGACCTCGGGTAGCTTGGCCGCTTACGCGCCCGATGCCGACAGCATCTGGTGGTGGCCGGCGCGGGCGGCGATGGGGGATGCCGAAGCGCTGCTGCTGCTCCTGGCGCTCGGCCTCGTGCTGCTCGGAGGCGTCATGGCGATCTTCTCGGGCCGCTTTGCGGACACGGCGATCGATGCCGCCGCCTATGGCGCGTCCGGCCGTCGCAGCGCGAAGGAGCGCCCGTTCCGCGGCGGATCGCGGCAGCATGCCCTACGGCGCAAGGAATTTTCGCTGCTCTGGCGCGATCCCTGGCTGATCTCGCAGACGCTGATGCAGCTGCTCTATCTGGTGCCGCCGGCATTGCTGCTCTGGCGCAACTTTGCCGACAGCTCCGCGGCGCTGACGCTGATCACGCCCGTCATCGTCATGGCGGCGGGACAACTCGCCGGCGGGCTTGCCTGGCTGACGCTCTCGGGCGAGGACGCGCCCGACCTGGTTGCGACCGCGCCATTGCCGCCGTCCAGCGTCATCCGCGCCAAGATAGAGGTGGTGCTGATCGCGATCGGCGTCATCTTCTGCCCGCTGATCGCGGCGCTCGCTTTCGCCTCGGCGTTCCAGGCCGCGGTCAGCGCCGGTGCGGTCATCGTCAGTGCGGCCTCCGCCACCGCAATCCAGCTCTGGTTCCAGGTGCAAGCCCGGCGCAGCCAATTCCGCCGCCGCCAGACCTCGTCGCGGCTTGCGACCTTTGCCGAGGCGTTCTCCTCGATCGGCTGGGCTGCCAGCGCCGCGCTGGTGCTCACGCTGCCCATCGTCGGCCTCGTCAGCAGCCTGATCACCGCGAGCCTCGTCGCCCTCACCTGGAAGTTCAGCCCGCGGCGGGAGTAGTAAAGGCGCGAATCATAGGGCGGCGTGACGGTGCGACACTGACGCGCTGTTGATCGCGCGCTGTTGGCCACGCGCTGCATTGCAAGCTAGACTTTCCCCTGAAGTCATCGGGGATGAATTCATGCGACGACTGGTTTCGGCCGCTCTGGCGCTGTTCGGCGCATTCCTCTCACCTGCCATCGCCCAGCAGTCGCAGCGCAGCGAATGCTTGGCGATGGCGAATGCTGCGCCGCGCCTCATGTCGGTCGCGTTCAGGCAGGCGGCGGCTGCGCCCGAGGTCGAGATCACCTATGCCGGCCATTCCACCTATTTCATCGACACGCCCGGCGGCTTACGCATCGCCACCGACTATAGCGGGGCCTACCAGGTGGGCCGGCTGCCCGATGTCGTCACCATGAACCGGGCCCACAGCACGCACTACTCTTTATATCCCGACAAGCGCATTCCTCGTGTGCTGCATGGCTGGGGCGAGGACGGCAAGCCGGCCATCGTGTCGGAGCGCATCGGCGACACCTTCATCCGCAACGTCACGACCGACATCCGTCGCTATTTCGGCGACGATGCCGGCGCCGACATGATCCGTGACGGCAACTCCATCTTCATCTTCGAGGTGGCGGGCCTCTGCATCGGCCATCTCGGCCATCTTCACCACAAGCTCGATGACAGCCACTTCGCCCAGATCGGGCGGCTCGACATCGTGATGGTGCCGATCGACGGCACCTACACCATGTCGCTCGACGGCGTCTCCGAGATCACCAAGCGGCTGCGCGCCTCGGTGGTGCTGCCGATGCACCGCTTCGCCACCCCGCTCGACGATTTCATGCAACGCATCGGCCAGCAGTTCGAGATCGACCGGCGCATGGAACGAAGTTTCCGGATGTCCCGAGATGCGTTGCCGTCGAAGCCGACGGTGATCATCCTCGACGGGGTGTGACGCAATTTTCTCCAAGTCGGCTGCCGGCCGGTCGTGCTGATCTCCCGCAAAGGGAGATCGACATGACCGACTTTGCGAGATTATTGCACGCGGACGGACCGAACCCCCAGCACGCGGCGGCACTCCAGCTTTATGGCCGCTTCGTCGGCGATTGGGACGCCGAGATCACCGCCCATGGACCCGATGGAACGAAACACACCGCGCCCGGCGAAATCCATTTCGGCTGGGTGCTGGAGGGCCGCGCCGTGCAAGACGTCTGGATCATTCCGCGCCCGGCCGGCAGCCCGGCCTTGCCGATCGCCGGCAATTGGTACGGCACGACGCTGCGGGTCTACGATCCGACCATCGATGCCTGGCGGATTTCATGGTTCGATCCCGGCCGCTGCATATTCCGCCAGCAGATCGGCCGTCCACGCGATGCCGACATCGTGCAGGAAGGCACGACCGAAGCTGGCGACCTGACGCGCTGGAGTTTTACGGAAGTCACCGAGGATTTCTTCCACTGGCTCGGCGAGGTCAAGCCGGCCACCGCAACCGATTGGCGGCTGGTGGTCGATGTGAGGGCGAAGCGGCGCAAGGGTTGACGCCGGCGCCGCTGTACCGCGATGACGGGCGCGATTGCGCAACGCGCGTTGGTGCATGCGAGGACGAGGTGCTAGGCTCCCAAAACAAGAAGCATACATCAAGGGAGCGCACGCCGATGGCTGCAAGCGGTTTGCCCGCCAACACGAGCGGGCTATTCGTCGAGCCGCGCGAGGACTGGCTCGCGCTGCATCAGGAGGAGATCATCGATCCCTCACGGCCGATCGTCGATCCCCATCACCATCTCTGGAATCGCGGGCACCGCTATCTGATCGAGGAGATGGCGGCAGATATCGCCTCCGGCCACAACGTCATCGCCACCGTCTATGTCGATTGCCGCTCGATGTATCGCGCGCACGGGCCGGAGGCGTTCCGGCCGGTGGGCGAAGTCGAGTTCGCCAATGGCGTCGCCGCGATGAGCGCCAGCGGCGGTTACGGCAAGGCCGCGATTTGCGCCGGCATCGTCAGCCACGTCAATCTGCTGCTCGGCGATGCCGCACAACCCGTGTTGGAGGCCGAGATCGCGGCGGGCAACGGTCGCTTCCGCGGCATCCGGCATTCCTCGGCCTGGGACCAGGATCCTGCTGTCGCCGGCATGTATGCGAGCCGGCCGCAGGGATTGCTGCAGGACCCGACCTTCCGCAAGGGCTTTGCCTGCCTCGCGCCGCTCAACCTGAGCTTCGACGCTCGGCTGTTCCATCCGCAAATCGGCGAGCTGACCGAGCTCGCCCGCGCATTTCCCGACACCAGGATCGTGCTCGACCATTGCGGCGGCCCGGCCGGAATCGGCCGCTTTGCGGGGCGACGCGAGGAGGTGTTTCCGCAATGGCGCGCCTCGATCCGGGAGATCGCCAAATGCGAGAACGTGGTGGTGAAGCTCGGCGGGCTCGCGATGTGCCTGCTCGGCTACGACTTCCATTTGCGCGCGAGTCCGCCATCATCCAAGGAGCTTGCCGCGGCGTGGCGGCCTTACATCGAAACCTGCATCGAGGCGTTTGGACCCGAGCGCGCGATGTTCGAGAGCAACTTCCCGCCGGACAAGGGCCAGTGCAGCTACCAGGTGATCTTCAACACGTTCAAGCGTATCGCGGCGCCCCTGAGCGAGACCGAGAAGACGGCGTTGTTCTCGCAGACCGCGAGCAATTTCTACCGGCTCGATTTGCCTTAAAGGGATTGGCACCATGACGAGAACAGGGGCCGGGATGTTGATCCCGGCCCCTGTTCCGTCGTGACCGCTGGGAAGCGTCCTTGAACTGTTTGAACTCTAATTTGCGCCCATCAGCGAGGCCGGACGGCGCTCGCCGGTGGCGACGAAGATCTTCTTGAGCTTGTTGACGACGCGGATCAGGAAGCCGATCATCACGGGATTGGTCTTGCGGCAGAAGGCGATCTTCTTGACGTGGCCTTCGACATGCCATTTGGCATGCGCGCCGTCGCGGAAGAAGATGACGTCGCCCGGGCCGTAGCGCTTCGGCGGCATGCCGTCGCTTTCGAGCACGATCGATCCTTCCATGATCATGATCGTCTCGTCGATATCGTAGTACCAGTTGAAGCGCCCTTCGGTGCAGGCCCAGATGATGGTCGAAGCGGTGCCGTCGGCGCTGGTGGACAGGATGTGCGAGCGCGACACCGGATTGCCTTCGATAATCCAGGACGGCTCGATCGGCCGCAGCTCGAGATCTACATTGCAATGACTGATTTCAATCAATGTGCGCGACATCTGTTTCCTCGGGGGATAAAATATGACCTGCCCGGATCTCGGCCCGGATTGTTCAAAGATGGCGGGAACGCTAGTAGCCGATTTTTAATTCTTTCTTACGCAGGGCCCGACAATCAGCCGCAAGTTGCAGACGCGAAACGGTTAACGTCGCAATTTCCCTGCAATTTCGAGCACATGAACCCTTCTTTTCCGGGGTGCGACAAAGTGCGCGAAGCATCTGAAGGAGCCATGCCGATGCCCCTCACCCCGGAGGTTCTCAAAGCTCATGGCGAGGTCGTCGCCTGGCTCGGCAGCCTCGATGTCTCCTTCGCAACCGAAGAGGAGCCCTGGTTCACCGTTGACGGCATCGAAAGCCCCGGGCAGATCGGCGGTGACCTCCATGAGATGCTTCGGGCGGCGGATGCGCTCGAGGCGACACTCGACGACGAGGACGACGTCAACGAGGCCCCCGAGCAAATCCGCAGGGGCCTCGACCTGCCCGAGGCGAATGATCCGGTCGGTGCGCTCTACGATGCGGTGGCGGCCTCCGACGCCGTCGTGCGGGCCACCGACGGCAGCCCGTTCACGACGTTGTTCAACCGCTTCAGCATCGACAACAGCCCGATGCTGCGCAACCCGGCTGCGTAGTTACTTCGCCCATTCGCCCTTGCGAAACACCGGCACTTTGCTGCCGTCGGCGAGAATGCCGTCGATGTCGGTCTCGGCCGAGCCGATCATCCAGTCGATATGGATCAGGCTCTGGTTGCCGCCTTGCGCGGCGATCTGCTGCGGCGTGAGCTGCGCGCCGTTGACGAAGCACTTCGAGTAGCACTGGCCAAGCGCGATGTGCGAGGCAGCGTTCTCGTCGAACAGCGTGTTGTAGAACAACAGTCCGCTCTGCGAGATCGGCGAGGAATGCGGCACCAGGGCCACCTCGCCGAGACGGCGCGCGCCCTCGTCGGTATCGAGCACCTTGTTCAGTACCTCCTCGCCGCGCGAAGCCTTCGCATCGACGATCCTGCCGTCCTCGAAACGCACCGCGATCTTGTCGATCAGCGTGCCCTGGTAGGACAGCGGCTTCGAGCTCACGACATGGCCGTAGACGCGCCGGCAATGCGGCGTGGTGAAGACCTCTTCGGTCGGGATATTGGCGTTGCAGCTGATGCCGTTCTTGGAGAGCGAAGCGCCGCCTTCCCATTCATGGCCGTCGGCGAGCCCGATGGTGAGGTCAGTGCCCGGTCCCGAGTACTGGAGCGCGCGGAAACGCTGGCCGTTGAGCCAGTTGGTGCGCTCGCGCAGCACCGCATTGTGGCTCGCCCAATTGGCCGGCGCGTCGTCGCGATCGACGCGGGACGCCGCGAAGATCGCGTCCGCGAGCTTGCCGATCGCGACCTCTTCAGGATCGTTCGGAAAGACTTGCTTTGCCCAGGATGGGCTTGGATACGCAATGATGTTCCAGTTGGTATCGAAATTGACGATCTTTTCCAGCGCCGGCTGATAGGCCATGGAATTGGCCTTGCTGGCGCGCGCGACCTTGGAAGCATCTTCGCCCGACAGCAGCATCGGATTGTCGCCGACGATGGCGAGACGGGCGGTGTTGTTGGAGAACGCCTTGGCCATGCCCTCGTAGAGCCAGTTGGCGGCGCGATCGAAGCTGTCGTCGTGGCCGTGGCGGTAGCGCGCCAGCGTCATCTCTTCGTCGGAGAGAATGGGCGTCACGATGCCGGCGCCGGCCTTGTAGGCATGCACGGCAATCCGCCGCACCAGCGGCAACGCGATCGCAGGTGCCGTCAAGAGCAGATCCTGGCCCGGCCGCAAGCCCAGGCCCACCTTCACCGCCACCTCGGCCAGCCGGTCGAGCTTCACGGGATCGATGGGAGTGGAGGTGATGCGTTGATCAGTCATGCCGGGTCCTCTGCCGAACGTCTCTTGCTCAATTTAAGTCTAGCATCGCGAGACACAAGTGCGCGAGTGCCTTGCGACACCCCAAAGATACGCAGTTTCGCGCATTTTGGTTTTCAACGCGTTGCCGATTTCAGCACCCGGTCGACCATGGCGGGAGCAAGGCCGAGGTAATTTTTCGGTGATGTCAGCGCCTCGATCGTGGCACGGTCGATTCTGACAGAGACGCGGGCGTCGGAAGACAGCGCGTCCGCCAGCGTAAGACCTTTCTCATTGGCGAGCCGGCAGGCATCATAGACCACGTCATGGGCCTCCTGCCGTCCGATCTGCGGCGCAAGCCCCATCATGACGGCTTCGGCCACGATCAGACCGCGGCTGACGGCGAGATTCTCGTTCATCTTGCTTTCATCCACGATGAGGCCGGCGAGCGCGAATTTCGCCTGGTGCAACGCGCCGGCGGTCAGCACGAAGCTCTCGGGGATCGCCATCCATTCGGCGTGCCAGGGCCCGGTGGCGCGCTCGAAATCCTGCACCATGGCATCCAGCATGAGGCCGGCATGCTGGCGCACCGCCTTGGACGCCGCGAGCATGAGTTCCGAGGAGATCGGGTTGCGCTTCTGCGGCATGGTCGAGGAAGCGCCGCGTCCCTTGACAAAGGGCTCATAGACCTCGGCGAATTCGGTCGAGGCCATGATCATGATGTCGAGCGCGATCTTGCCGAGCGAGCCGGTGACCAGCGCCAGGAAATTCACGGCCTCGGCAAAACCGTCGCGTGCGACGTGCCAGGTCGAAGCGGGGACGCCGAGCCTCAGTTCGGCGCAGAGCGCTTCCTGCACCTCGAACCCCTTGTCGCCGAGCGAGGCCAGCGTGCCGGCGGCACCGGCGAACTGACCGACCAGGACGCGCGGCTTCAACTCACTGATCCGCTCGGCGTGGCGGTCGAACATCGCGAGCCAGATCGCGGTCTTGTAGCCGAAGGTGACCGGCAGCGCCTGCTGGAGATGGGTGCGGCCCGCCATCGGCGTGTCGCGGTAGCGCCTCGATAGATCGGCGAGGATCTTGCGCAAGCCCGCGATGTCCCGTTCGACGATCTCAAGCCCTGCGCGCAGTTGCAACACCACGGCGGTGTCCATGATGTCCTGCGTGGTCGCACCCCAATGCACATAGCGGCCGGCATCGCCGCATTGCTTCACCATCTGATGCACCAGCGGCAGGATCGGATAGCCGACGACATCGGTCTCCTGCCGCAACAGGTCGAAATCCAGCGCGGCAACATCGGTCCGCGCGGCGATCTGATCGGCCGCGTCCTGCGGAATCACTCCGCATCTCGCTTCCGCCTTCGCCAGTGCCACCTCGACCTCGGCATAGCGCGCGACCGTCGCGATATCGGAAAACACCTCCCGCACCTGCGGCGTGCCGAAGGCATCGCGGAACAGCATGGAATCGAGCACGGTGGTCGAGGCATGAAAAGCGGGCATGGGCGTTTCTTCGTGGTTGGTGTTTTGTGTGAGGGCAGCTTACGCACACGGAACTGTTCGGCAATGGACATTCACTATTCGTCACACATTCGATGCCGTCGCGAAGGCCAGGACAACGTCGGCAGCTGCCGCACGCCATTGCCTCAACACCGTCATTGCGAGGAGCCCTTGCGACGAAGCAATCCACGCTGGCTCCGCGGCGGCAGGCTGGATTGCTCGCAACGACGTGAGGAAATCGCGACAATCCGGCCGAAACGGCTTTATTCTAATCCAGGTTGCATTCCTCCCCGTAAACTGCATGCCTGCCATCACGCGATCGTGGTGAACCGGGCAGGCCCCTCGGCGGACTCACAGACATCAGCCGAAATCCGTTTTGCTTTCATTATTGCCCGATGTTGCCTTGAGGTCTGAGTTTTCGACGTGCAGTTTCTGTTCCGGGATCACCTGCTCGATACCGACTTGCGCGAGCTGAGCCGCGAGCAGGTTCCCGTTGCCGTGGAGCCACAGGTCTTCGATCTCGTCGTCCACCTCATGGAGAACCGCGATCGGGTGGTCAGCAAGGACGAGCTGATCGACAAGATCTGGCACGGGCGCAGCGTCTCCGAATCCACGCTGACCAGCCGGATCAATGCGGCACGCAAGGCGGTCGGAGACAGCGGCGCGAGCCAGGCGCTGATCCGCACCATCTCACGCAAGGGTTTTCGTTTCGTCGGCGACGTCGAAACCAAGCGTGGGGCAACCGCGCCGGAATCCGATTTCGAAGCGAAGCTTCTACGGGCCCCGCTGCCGCTACCGGACCGCCCCGCGATCGCGGTGCTGCCCTTCACCAACATGAGCGGCGACCGCGAGCAGGATTATTTCTCGGACGGAATCAGCGAGGACATCATCACCGCGCTGTCGAAGCTGCGCTGGTTCTTCGTCATCGCGCGCAACTCCTCCTTCGTCTACAAGGGCCGCGCGGTGCACATGAACGAGGTCGCGCGCGAGCTCGGCGTGCGCTACGTGCTCGAAGGCAGCGTGCGGCGGAGCGGCGATCGCGTGCGTATCTCCGCGCAGCTCAACGACGTCTCGACCGGCAGCCATCTCTGGGCCGAACGCTACGACCGCGAGCTTGCCGACATCTTCGCGGTGCAGGACGAGATCACCGAGGCGATCGTCGCCGCGATCGAGCCGCAGCTCTATACCGCCGAGAGTTTTCGCGCCCAGCAGAAGCCGCCGGGAAGCCTGGATGCCTGGGACCTTGTGATGCGCGCATTGTCGCATTACTGGCGCATCACCCGCGAGGACAATGCCGCCGCGCAAGGACTGCTCGAAGAGGCCGTCGCGCTCGATCCCGCCTATGGCAAGGCACTCGGCCTGCTCGCAACCAGCCACATCTTCGGCGCGCATATGGGCTGGTCCGACATGGCCCCGACCGTGCCGGTCGCCGAGCGCGCCGCGCTCGCGGCGGTGGAGGCCGATCGCGAAGATGCCTGGGCTCATCATGGTCTGGCGTATGCTTATCTATTCCGCCGCCGCTTCGACGACGCGCTGGCGGAGTTCGAACTGGCGCTGAACCTCAATCCGAACTTTGCGATGGCGCACGCCTTCTATGGCGTGACGCTGTGCTACGCGGGACGATGGCAGAACGGCGATGTCGCGGCGCGCCGCGCGCTGCGGCTGAGCCCGCGCGACCCGCTCGCAGCAATCTATTGCGGCGTCGCGGCCTATGCCCGGTTCATCGGCCGCGATTACGAAGGCGCCGCACAGATGGCGCGCGAGTCGATGCGGCAGCGCGCCGATTTCGTCGGCGCGCATCGCGTGCTGACGGCCGCCGCCGGTATGTCAGGGGATTCCGCGCGCGCGGCTTCCGCCTTGGAAGGCTTGCGCCGCGCCCAGCCCGGCATCTCGCTGGCCTGGATCACACGCGAGCTGCCGATGCTGCGGGACGAGGATCGCGAGCATTATCTCGAGGGATTGCGGCGCGCGGGGATGAGGTAGCTAATTTCTCGTCTCCCGCTTGCGGGAGAGGAGAAGGGCGCCGCTACTCCTGCATCATCTCGCCGCTGCCGCCGAATTCGGCCGGGAAATCCTTGAGCTTGGGCAGTCCGTCGCGCATTGGCAGCACCGTCTCGGCGTAATTGACGTGGACGCCTGGTGCAAACGCGAGGGTGGGGATGGTGGCAGTGAAGACGTCGATCAGGCCGAGCGGCGGATGGTTGGTCATGAGATGACCGCCGCACTTCTTGCAATATTTGCGCTGGCTGAGCGGCGTCTTCGCAAAGGTCTCGACATTCTCTGCACCTTCGCTGATGCGCACGGCTTCGGGCTTCCACAGGCTGAAGGCGTTCACCGGACCGCCCGACCACGAGCGGCACGAGCTGCAATGGCAATAGCCCATCGCCTCCGGTGCACCTGTGACCTCGATCGTGACTGCGCCACAGAAGCAGTTTCCAACATGTTTCATTAGGTCGTCTCCGTTGATGATGGTTTAGATTCCTCCCCCCGCTCCTGTTTGCCGAGAACTCGGCAAAAACGAATGCGGGGTCGCGACGAGCTTTGCTCGCACTGATAGCGTCGGGGTGAGGGGGATTCACCCCGAGAAACGTTGAAGGTTGCGTCCGGCACGATCCGTTACGCGCCTCGGCGCCGCCGCGCATCCTCCTTTCGGCGGACGCGACGGAACGACGCGCAAGCTATACCGACTTGCGCCAGGGAATAAGCATCGACACCCGTTGTTTGTACTGCCGGTACTCGTCGCCGAAGAGATCGACGAGGTCGTGCTCCTCCAGCGCGATGCCGACGAAGATGTAGGCCGTGGTCACGGCGGCGAACAGCAGATGGCCCGCGGTCATGACCGGCGCCGCCCAGAACGCGATGATGAAGCCGAGATAGATCGGATGACGGACAAACTTGTAGAGCAGCGGCGTCTTGAATCGCGGCGGCGACGCCTCCTTGCCGACGAGATGATTGGTCACCTGATGCAAGCCGAACAGCTCGAAGTGATTGATGATGAAGGTCGAGGTGAACACCAGGACCCAGCCCGCCAGCGACAGCGTGACGATCGTCACAGCGATATCCGGATTCGCGACGTCCCATATGACCGTGGGCAGCGGACGCCACTGCCAGAACAGGAGGAGCAATGACAGGCTCGCAAACAGCACATAGGTGCTGCGCTCGACCGGCTTGGGGACGTACTGCGTCCACCAGGCCTTGAATTGCCGGCGCGCCATTACGCTGTGCTGGACCGCAAACAGGGCCATCAGGAGCAGATTGATGATGATGGCCTCGGCCACGGGCGTGTCGGTCCCGGTATCGATGGTCTTCGGCACCACCAGCCCCATGACGAAACCGATGGCGTAGAGAATGGTGATGAAAAACACGAGATACGCCGCAATTCCGTACAGAAAGGCGATGAACTTGAAAATGCGTGAGCCCGCAACCGGGCCGATAGGATGAACCTGATGATCAATTTGGGTCATAAACAGCTCCGTTGTGCCAAAACGCCGGCACTTCATTGGTCGCTGCACCATGCCGCACCGGAGGTCCCAAGACTTTCGCGGACGGTTGATTTTCGCCTGAGACGACTTTGATTTTTGCTTGAGACGACAAAAACGTGCGATTTTGCTTTGAAAACAACGTGCTCGACGGCGACCTGCGGGAACTCACTTGCAGCGGAGCCGCTGTGCCGTTGCAGCCGCAGGTGTTCGATCTCCTGCTCTATCTGGTGGCGCAGCGCACGCGTGTGGTCAGCAAGGATGACCTGATCAGCCAGATCTGGAGCGATCGGATCATCTCGGATTCCGCCCTGAACAGCCGGATCAACGCCGCCCGCAAGGCGCTCGGCGACGATGGCGCAAGCCAGCGGCTGATCAAGACCATTCCGCGCAAGGGTTTTCGTTTCGTCGGCGAAGTCCGGGAAGAAGTGGCAGCCACGACTGCGCCCGCGCAGCCCGTCGCTGCCCTGCCGCGCGTCCTGACGGACCGTCCGGCGGTCGCGGTGCTCGCTTTCGAGAACATGAGCGGCGATCCCGCACAGGACTATTTCGGCGACGGCATCAGCGAGGACATCCTCACCGCGCTGTCGAAGCAGCGCTGGTTCATGGTGATCGCCCGCAACTCGTCCTTTACCTACAAGGGACGCGCGGTCCACATCCGGCAGATTGCCGAGGAACTGGGCGTCCGCTACGTCGTCGAAGGCAGCGTGCGCAAGTCGGACAACCGGGTGCGCATCACCGCGCAGCTCAACGACGCCACGACGGGCAGCCATCTCTGGGCCGAGCGCTACGACCGCGAGCTGGTCGACGTGTTCGCCGTGCAGGACGAGATCACGAATGCGATCGCTGCGGCGATCGAGCCGCAGATCCATGCGGCGGAAAGTTTTCGCGCCCATCGCAAGCCCCCCGCGAGCCTGGATGCCTGGGATCTACTGATGCGGGCGCTGTCGCATTACTGGCGCGTGACGCGGCGGGATCACGAGACCGCACGGGCGCTGCTAGAACGCGCGGTGGGGATCGACCCGAACTACGGCCAGGCGCTGTCGGTGCTCGCGGCGAACCACATGTTCGGCGTGCATCTCGGCTGGGCCGAGCTTGCCATGGTGGCGCCAGCGGCGGAAGCCGCCGCGCTCGCCGCGGTGCGCTGCGACCATGAGGATGCCTGGGCGCACGCCGCGCTCGGCAGCGTCTACTTCTCGACGCGAAGACTTGCCGACGCACTGTCCGAGTTCGAGCAGGCGCTCGCACTCAATCCGAACTTCTCGCTGGCGCAGGGCTATTACGCACTGGCGCTGTCCTATGCCGGGCGGCCGAAGGATTCATTCGAGGCAGCGCAGAGGGCAATGCGGCTGTCGCCGCGCGATCCATCCCTGGCGATCTATCACGGCATCGCCGGCTATGCCCGCTTCACCGAGCGGCGCTATGCCGAGGCCATCGCGCTCGCGCGCGAGGCAATCCGTCATCGCGGCGACCTTACCGGCGCCTACCGCGTGCTCGCGGTTTCTGCCGGCATGACCGGAGACGGCGTGCTTGGGGAGATGGCGCTGGGCGAGCTCCGCCGCACCCAGCCCAACATCTCGCTGCACTGGATTTCGACGCAATTGCCATGGGCCAATGAGGCCGACCGCGAGCACTATCTGGAAGGATTCCGGCGGGCGGGCTTGCGCTAGACGATCCTCACGCCGGGTCCGCGTCGCGCTTGCGGCGCAGATGGACGGATCGCGCGGCGCTGCGGCGCCGGATTGGCTGCCAAACGCCATAACAGGACGCGCTGTACATTTTTTGTGCGAACACTGTCGAGACTTTCATCTTGCGGCGCCGAACGAGACTGTGTGAGCCTCGATCCCGGATGGGGACTGGGATGGGCCGGCCATAGCTTTGCGCGCCATGACGTGCGAAGCGTTTGCGGCTGGTCTCGCTTGAGAAAGATACGACATGTCAAAACGAGTGTTGCTTGGTGTCCTCCTGGCTTGCGGTCTCGCGGCCCCGGCGCTGGCGCAAGACCCGAAAGCGGGTGGAGCGATCAATGCCGTGATTCAGCCCGAGCCGCCCGGCCTGATGCTGGCGATGGTCCAGAACGGCCCGGTGCAGATGGTGTCGGGCAACATTTTCGAAGGCCTGCTTCGCTACAGCCCCAAGCTCGAACCGCAGGCCGAGCTCGCCGAGAGCTGGAGTGTCAGCGAGGACGCAAAAACCTACACATTCAAGCTCAGGAAGGGCGTGACCTGGCATGACGGCAAGCCCTTCACCGCCGCCGACGTGCTGTTCTCGCTCGAGATGCTGAAACAGACCCACGCGCGTGCCCGCAACAATCTGGCGCAGGTCGACAAGGTCGAGGCTCCCGACGACTACACGGTGGTGTTCACGCTGAAGCAGCCGTTCGGCCCGTTCCTGGGCATCTTCGAGGTCGGCTCAATGCCGATGGTACCCAAGCATCTTTATGAAGGCACCGACTGGAAGACCAATCCCTACAATAACGCCCCTGTCGGCACCGGCCCCTTCATGTTCAAGGAATGGCAGAAGGGCTCTTTCATCCGCCTGGTCAAGAACCCGAACTATTACGAGAAGGGCAAGCCCTATCTCGACGAGATCTACTGGCAGATCATTCCCGATGCCGCGGCGCGCTCGGTGGCGTATGAGACCGGCAAGGTCGACGTGCTGCCCGGCGGCTCGGTCGAGAATTTCGACGTGCCCCGGCTCTCCAAGCTGAAGGACACCTGCGTCACCGGCGCCGGCTGGGAGTTCTTCTCGCCGCTGGCCTGGCTGTGGCTCAACAACCGGCAGGGTCCGCTCGCCGACAAGCGGGTGCGGCAGGCGGTCATGTTTGCGATCGACCGCGAGTTCGCCAAGGACGTGATCTGGAACGGGCTCGGCAAGGTCGCAACCGGCCCGTCGGCCTCGACCATCAAATACTACACCGACGACGTGCCGAAGTACCCTTACGATCCCGCCAAGGCCAAGGCGCTGCTGAAGGAAGCCGGCTACAAGGGCGAGAAGATCCGCCTTCTGCCGCTCGCCTATGGCGAGACCTGGCAGCGCTGGGGTGAAGCCGTGAAGCAGAACCTCCAGGACGTCGGCATGAACATCGAGACCATCGCCACCGACGTCGCCGGCGGCAACCAGAAGATCGGCGACTGGGACTACGACATCGCCTTCACCTACCTCTACCAGTACGGCGACCCCGCGCTCGGCGTCGGCCGCAATTACGTCTCCAGCGCGATTGCCAAGGGCCAGGTGTTCAACAACGTCGAGGGTTACTCCAACGCTGAGATCGACAAGCTGTTCGCCGAGGGCGCGGTGGCAACGCCGGACTCCAAGCGCAAGGAGATCTACGAGAAGGCGCAGAAGATCCTGGTCGAGGACGTGCCGGTGGCCTGGATGCTCGAGCTGCAATTCCCGACCATCATGCGCTGCAAGGTCAAGAACCTGATCACCACCGGGATCGGAGTCAACGACGGCTTCAAGGATGCATGGCTCGACAAGTGAGGGCTACCTCCGTCACCTCTCCCCGCTTGCGGGGAGAGGTGGGCGCTCCGTCTCTGTCGCTCCAGGTCACACCACCGATATGATCCTCTAGATGCTCTCCTTTGTCGCTCAGCGTGTCGCGAAGGGCGTGATCGTCCTGCTTGCGATCGTCGTCCTCAATTTCTTCCTGATCCGGCTCGCGCCCGGCGATCCCGCCGTCGTGATGGCGGGCGAGGCCGGCGCCAGCGACCAGATCTTCGTCCAGCAGCTCAGGGAGAAGTTCGGCCTGGACAAGCCGCTGCCCGAGCAGCTCTTCATCTACGTCAAGGGCATCGTGACCCTCGACCTCGGCTTCTCCTTCCGCCAGCAGGCGCCGGTCGCGAAGCTGATCGGCGAGCGGCTGCCGGCGACATTGCTGCTGACGCTGACGGCCTTCGCGATCTCGCTCGTGCTCGGCATTCTCTTCGGCACCTTCGCCGCGCGCTTTGCCGGAACCTTTCTCGACACCGCGATCACCGTCTTTGCGCTGATCTTTTACGCCATGCCGATCTTCTGGGTGGCGCTCATGAGCATCCTGCTGTTCTCGGTCACCATGGATTGGCTGCCGAGCTTCGGCTACGAGACGGTCGGCGCCAACCTTTCCGGCCCTGCCCATGTGGTCGACGTCGCAAGGCACCTGATTATGCCGGCGATGACGCTCGGCCTGTTTTTTATGGCGACGTATACGCGCATGACGCGAGCCTCGATGCTCGAAGTGAAGCGTCTCGACTTCGTCAAGACCGCGCGCGCCAAAGGCCTGTCCGACGCCGTGATCCAGCGTCGCCACGTCCTGCGCAACGCGCTACTGCCCGTCGTGACGCTCGCCGGAGTCCACTCCGGCACCCTGATCGGCGGCGCCGTCATCACCGAGACCGTGTTCGCCTGGCCCGGCATCGGACGCCTGATGTACGACGCCCTGCTCCAGCGCGACTACAATCTGCTGCTCGGGGTCTTCGTGATCTGCTCCGCCATTGTCCTGATCTTCAACCTCATCACCGACCTGGTCTATCGCCTGGTCGACCCGCGCATCGAATTCTCCATATGAAACAGTTCTGGAAATCGATGTTGAGGAGCCCGAGCGGCGTCATCGGGCTCATCATCCTGCTCCTTGCGATCTCAGTCGCCTTGTTCGGTCCGATGCTGTTCCCGAACTCGCCCTGGCGCATGGTGCAGCGGCCGTTCCTGCCGCCGTTCACGCTCGCGACCGTGCCGCTCGGCACCGATGCACTCGGCCGCGACGTGTTCGCCGGCATGATCTTCGGCGCACGCGTCTCGCTGCTCGTCGGCATGGTCTCCACCCTGGTTGCGCTGGTCGTCGGCGTTCCGATCGGCGCCATGGCCGGCTATTTCGGCGGCAGGGTCGACGACGCCCTGATGCGTTTCACCGAGTTCTTCCAAACCATTCCGAGCTTTGCGCTCGCGATCGTCCTGGTCGCGATCCTGCAGCCCTCGATCTATTCGATCGTCGCCTCGATCGCGCTGGTAAGCTGGCCGCCGGTCGCGCGCCTCGTCCGCGGCGAGGTGCTGTCGTTGCGCACGCGGGAGTACGTCCAGGCCGCGGTGGTCACGGGCCAGAGCAACACCTGGATCATCCTGCGCGAAATCCTGCCGAACACGCTGTCGCCGGTGATCGTGCTGGCTTCGCTGATGGTGGCGACCGCGATCCTGCTGGAATCCTCGCTGGCGTTCCTCGGCCTCGGCGATCCCAATCTGATCTCCTGGGGCTACATGGTCGGTGCCGGCCGCACCGTGATCCGCCAGGCCTGGTGGATCACCGTGTTTCCCGGCGTCGCGATCCTGATCTCGGTGCTCGGGCTCAATTTGATCGGCGAAGGCCTCAACGACGCGCTCAATCCGCGGCTGTCGCGGGAGGGCCGCTGATCATGACCGCACCGCCCGCCGTCTCCGTCAAGAATCTGCGGATCGCATTGCCCAAGGGCGCCGAGCGTCCCTTCGCGGTCGACGGCATCTCGCTCGATTTGCGGCCCGGCAAGATCGTTTGCGTGGTCGGCGAATCCGGCTCCGGCAAGTCGATGTGCGCGCATGCGCTGATGGGCCTGTTGCCGGACACGGTCACCGTCACCTCCGGCGAGATCCAGTTCGAAGGACGCGACCTGCTCAAACTCGACGACGAATGCTGGCGCGATCTGCGCGGCCGCCGGCTTGCGATGATCTTTCAGGAACCGATGACCGCGCTCAATCCGTTGATGCGGATCGGCGACCAGATGGCGGAGATGTTCGAGGCGCACGGGCTGCTCACGCCGAGGGAGCGGCGCGCAAAGGCGCTATCGCTGGCGCGCGAAGTCGGCCTCCCCGACCCCGAGCGCATCGTGCGCGCCTATCCGCACCAGCTCTCCGGCGGCCAGCGCCAGCGCGCCATGATCGCGATGGCGCTCGCGCTCGAACCGGCGGTGCTGGTCGCGGACGAGCCGACCACCGCGCTCGACGTCACCACGCAAGCGCAGATCCTGAAACTGATCCGCAACCTCCAGCGCAATCGCAACATGGCGGTGATGTTCATCACCCATGATTTCGGCGTGGTCGCCGACATCGCCGACCAAGTCGTGGTGTTGCGCCATGGCAAGGTGGTCGAGGAAGGCCCCGCCTCGGCGGTCTTCAACGCGCCGCAACACGACTACACCAAGGCGCTGCTCGCCGCCGTGCCCTCGATGGACCCACCCGCCCGCAGCCCCCTGGACGACCAGGCCAAGGCGGTCGAGGTGATCGGACTGGACAAGACCTACGTCACCTCGGGCGGCTGGTTTCGCGAGGACCGCCGCGTCGATGCCGCGCGCGGGGTTAATTTCAACATCCTCAAAGGCGAGACGCTCGGCCTGGTCGGCGAATCCGGTTCTGGCAAATCGTCGGTGGCCCGCCTTGTGATGCGGCTGATCGAGGCCGACCGCGGCACCGTGCGGATCGGCGAGACCGATCTCACAAAGCTCGCGGGCAAGGCGCTACGCGCCGAGCGCCCTCGCATCCAGATGATCTTCCAGGATCCGTTCGCTTCGCTCAATCCGCGCCGCAAGGTCGGTCATATCATCGCCGACGGCCCGATCGCGGCCGGCACCGATCCGAAAGTGGCGTTCGACCGCGCCCGCGATCTCCTCAAGATGGTCGGGCTCGATGCCGGCGCGCTCGAACGCTATCCGCATGAATTCTCCGGCGGCCAGCGCCAGCGCATCGGCATTGCGCGCGCGCTCGCGCTCGAGCCCGAGATCATCGTCGCGGACGAGGCCGTCTCCGCGCTCGACGTCTCCGTGCAGGCGCAGGTCCTAAGGCTGCTCGAAGACCTCAAGGCCCGCCTCGGCCTCTCGATGCTGTTAATCACCCACGACCTGCGAGTCGCAGCGCAAATCTGTGACCGCATCGCCGTGATGCAGCGCGGCGTCATCGTCGAGCTGAAGCCGACCGCGCAGCTGTTCGCCGCGCCCGAGCATGCCTATACACGCGAATTGCTCGCAGCAGTCCCGGGGCAGAGAGAGCGCGCGCCGGCGTAAGTCAGCCGACCGCGGTTTCTACTTCGTTCGAGGATTCGTGTTGTTCCAGGTGGGGACTGAGTTTGTTACGCCGACGGAGGGCTGGTTGGACGTTCCGATCGACGGCGCCGTCACGGTCCCGACGGTCTGCCCGGAACTTCCGATGGTCCCTTGCTGCACCGGCGCTCCGGTGCGTCCGCTCGTGCTGCCTGGTGTACCCGTCCCCGATGTTTGTGCGTTTACAGCAAGTGGCGCGGCGGCCAATCCGAGAGCAATAAGTGCAGCAATGGTGCGTTTTGTTCTTGTCATGGCTGATCCTTTCGGGCGCGGTCTCTCAATCGCAATGCCGTTCGTCGAGGCGCCCGTGCACTGACTGACCTTACAACTCCACGCGCGAGAAAATGTGCCGCAGTGCCATCATCCCGTGGGCTCAACTCTTCATCACGATGCTACGAAGCGGTCCCCGCCGAACGGATGCGCCGTGCCATCGGCGCATCGCTGAAGGTACCCCGTTCCACCTCAGGAACGGAATAGTCACGGGCTTTTTATCCCTCGTGGCCGCCCGCATGGCTGCAAAGCCGAAGCCGGCACCCCACATCCGCATGAAATGATTTCCATCATGTGATGGTGGATTGAAGATCTAATTGGAGCCGACATGGGCCAGATTATTCAGTTTGTCTCGAAATCCGAGCGCGAGCGCATTCGCCTCATCCAGGAAGCGCGCGCGATCTACGACAGCATCTTCCCGCCGACTGATCCGATGAGCGAGAGATCAGGCGGAGCCGCCGCACGTCGCAGCGACGGGGGCAACCTCGCGTGATCAAAATCATCGCCGTGCTCTGCAACCTCGCCTCTCCGGCGAACTGTCATGAGCAGACCGTCACCACATCCGACTTCGCCGACGTCTCGATGCAATCTTGCCTGATGGGCGCGCCGCAACTCGCCGAATGGATGAACCAGCATCCGGCCGAGCGCCTCGCCGGGTGGCGCTGCGTGATCGGCCAACAGGCCGGGCGGGGAATTTAGGATCGGACGGGCTCTCCCTGAACGATCCGCAATGTCTGGTCCACCGCCATGATCATTGCTGGTCGCACTTTATCATCTTCTTTGGCCTTGCGACCGTCACAGGTGACCGGCATTGGCTCGCCAGACAGGCGCGCCTACCTGACCGGCGGGTTGGTGTTGCTCCAGGTCGGGACTGCGTTGGTCACGCCGACCGACGGCCAGTTATACGTACCGACCGACGGCGCCGTGACCGTCCCGACCGACTGTCCGCTCGACCCGTAGGCTCTGGGCTGTGCTGCCAACGATCCGGCGCTCCCATAGCTCGGAGCCACCACGCCGGTGCTGTAAGCTCGGCTTGACCGGTGCTTCTTGGCCTCAGCCGCGATCGGCGCGGCAAGCAACCCGACGGTGACTAGGGCGGCAATGGCGGGTTTGATGCTTGTCATGGCTGATCCCTTCATTCGCTGTGGGCCCCTTGCCATCTGTTCATTCAGCCGCGGATTTCCATAGGCAGCCGTTCATAACTCCGTGCGCGGGCGGAGGCGCCGGGGAGCGGTCGCACGACTAGCACGCCCGCTCGCGTGCCTCGCCTTCGGATGGACCCGAATCAGCGCTAGTGCATTCACCTCATCGACTTCGCGTATTGAGGCGACATGACCGGTCCCGAACTGAAGCAACTCCGCAACGATCTCTCGGAGGTCCTCGAGCGCAAGCTCACCGCGGCCGACATGGCCCGGCTTTGCGGATTGCCGGAGAAGGGCGGCGCCGACACCATCCGGCGCTGGGAAGTGAGCGGCCCGACACCGTCGGCGACCAAGGTGCTGCGCGTGCTCGCGATGGCGAGCGAGCGCTATCCGATCCTGGAGAAGTTCGACGTCTTCGATCGTCATGACGTGCGCGAGGAAGACCGGCCCGCAAAGCGCGCTGCATTCCGCGAACAGATGCGCGATGAGGCGCGGCGCCGTCTTGGTTAATGAGATGCGCGCGCAAGTTACCCTGATAACGCCGAGTTAAGCTTTCCTTCAGCACTTCTTAAGCCGACATTAAGCACAAAAATCATTTACAGCCCAATAAGTTACGTTGGCTGCCGCTGTGCCATGGATGTGACAGCATTTTCGTCAAAAGCGAGCTATCTGCAAACCAACGACGGCGCGGAAAGCGCGACTGCCGGGGACTTAAGTGTTGGAGTTTGGACTATGAAGAAGATTCTGTTTGCGACCGTTGCGCTGCTCGTGGTGGGCGCTGCCGCACCGGCGGTCGGTGCCGATCTCGGTAACCGCAACTATTATAAGGCGCCCGCGCCCGCCTATGCCGCCCCGATTTACAACTGGACCGGCTTCTATATCGGCGGCCATGTCGGCGGCGCGTTCTCCAGCGACAACAATTTCAGCGGCCTCTCCACCGGCAATAACGGCAACGGCCGTTTCCTCGGCGGTCTGCAGGCCGGTGCGGACTGGCAGTTCAACCCGAACTTCGTTGTCGGCGTCGAAGGCCAGTATTCCTGGCTCTCCGGCAGCGTCGGCGCGGTGTTCCCAGCCGGCGTCGCCTACACCAACGACCAGCGCGGTCTCGGCTCGATCACCGGCCGCGTCGGCTACACCTGGGGTCCGGGCCTGCTCTACGTGAAGGGCGGCTACGCCTATTCCGACAACAACGAGAAGGTGACCGTCGGCGGCGTGCCGACCGGCTTCATCATCAGCGGCGACCACCGCAACGGCTACACCGTCGGCGCCGGCCTCGAATACATGTTCGCGCCGAACTGGTCAGCCAAGGCCGAGTACCAGTACTACAATTTCGGCGACGCCCACTTCACCGCGGGCCCGCTGGCGGGAACCGGCAACTTCACCACCGACGACCACACCATCAAGGCGGGCGTCAACTACCGCTTCAACTGGGCCAACTCGGCGGTCGCGCGCTACTGAACGGTTATCAAAGCCTTATCATGATGAAGGGCCGGCATCGTTGCCGGCCCTTCTTTTTTCGCTGTGCGGAACGCAACGCAACCAATTGAGCAACTTGCGATTTTTTAACCTGCCCCGAGGATACTCCGCCGCGAAAACATAAAGATCATGCGTGGGGGAATTTCGATGGCGATCCGTCTGGGCCTTGGCCGTTTGCTTGGTGGTATCCGGCCTCGTTTCAAAATGCCGACATGGGGCGTGCGCGGCAGCCTGTTCACGGCCTTCGCAGTGATCGCGGGCATGGGTCTCGTGATCGCGGCCGGCGCCGGCTTCGTCTTCAACCATCTCGGCAGCACTATGATGGACCTGAGCGGCCGCGATATCCCCCGCCTTTCCGCAAGCCTTCAACTCGCATCGCAAAGCGCAACGCTCGCGGCGCAGGGGCCGGGCCTGCTGGCGTCGCCGTCCGACGAGGCGCTGAACGAACGCACCAAGAAGGTGCAGGAGATCCAGCAGCTTGCCATGGCCAAGCTTGGCGAGATCATCGAGCTCGGCGCCGACAAGCAGATCGCAACCGCGTTGCGCGACACCGCCAAGAGCATCGACGAGGCGACCCAGAGCCTGGTGTCAGCCGCGCGCGAGCGGCTCGATACCGGCGCGCTGCATGACAAGCAATATGAAGCACTCCGCAAGGCGCAGCTCACCTTCGTCGGTGCGGCCGGTCCTGCCATGCTGGATGCGCAGACGCGTCTGAACGCGATCCTCGGTGCGGCGGAAGTTTCCGCTGACGATGCCACCGAAGCCGCCCGCACCGTCTCCCAGGTCGCGACCATCTCCGCCAACGGCAATCTGATGGCCGCCGACATGATGGCGGCGCTGTCGGCCAACAACAGCGATACGCTGGAGGCGATCGAGAAGGAGTTCAAGGCGACGCGCGACCGTGTCAAGTCGAACCTCGAGGACCTGCCGAACATGGCCTCGATGCAAGCGGTGCGCGACACCGTGCAAAAGCTGTTCGCCTTCGGCGAAGGCAAGTCCGGCGTGTTCAAGATCCGCCAGAAGGAGCTCGACGCCATCGACTACGGCCAGACCATCCTGGACGAGACCCGCAAGCTCAATGTCGGCCTCGGCATCAGCGTGCAGCAGCTGGTCGAGGGTGTGCAGAAGGAGACCAACGCGTCGACCTTCCAGGCGCGGCAGGAGATCTCGCTCGCGACCACCGCGATGCTGGCGCTCGGCGCACTGACGCTGGTCGGCTCGGCGCTGTTCGTCTGGCTCTATGTCGGCCGCAACATCCTGCGCCGCATTCGCGAGCTTCAACGCGCCATGCAGTTGCTCTCGGCCGGCGACCTTGACACCGAGATCGTCCGCTCCCGGCAGAACGACGAGATCGGCGCGATGAAGGAAACGCTGACGGTGTTCCGCGACAGCATGATCGAAGCCCGGGCGCTTGCGAGCGAGCAGGACAGGGATCGCATCGCCAAGGCCGAGCGTGCGGCGCAGATGGAGGCGAAGATCGCCGGGTTCGAGAGTACGGTGCGCTCCGCACTCGACAATCTCGCGCAGTCGGCCAATTCGATGCAATCGACCGCGCAGAGCATGTCGACCACGGCAGACCAGTCCAATGCGCTGGTGAACGCGGTTGCCTCCGCAGCCGAAGAGACCTCGGTCAACGTGCAGACCGTATCGTCAGGCACCGAGCAGCTCTCGTCCTCGATCGAGGAAATCAGCAAGCAGGTCGTCACCTCGGCCGCGATCGCCAGGAAGGCGGTCGACGAAGCGGGCGCGACCGACGCCACCGTGCAGAGCCTCGCCGACAGCGCGAGCCGCATCAGCGTGGTGGTCGACCTGATTCAGACCATCGCCTCGCAGACCAATCTGCTGGCGCTCAACGCCACCATCGAGGCGGCGCGCGCGGGCGAAGCCGGCCGCGGCTTCGCGGTGGTCGCCTCCGAGGTGAAGAGCCTCGCGAGCCAGACCGCCAAGGCCACGGAGGAGATCCGTAGCCAGATCGCCAGCATGCAGTCAGTGACGACGTCGGCGGTCGGCGCCATCCAGGGCATCGGCCGGATCATCGGCGAGATCAACGACGTCACTACGACGATCGCCGCCGCCGTCGAGGAACAGGGCGCGGCGACACGCGAGATCGCCCGCAACATCCAGCATGCGGCCGGTGGCACCAGCGAGGTTTCCAGCAACATCGTCGGCGTCTCCACGGCTTCGGCGGAAGCCGGCGCAGCGGCGAACGAAGTGCTCGGCGCCTCCGACGCGCTCCGCCGCGAAGCCGACATGCTGCGCGGAGAGATCGACGCGTTCCTCAACAACATGCGGGCTGCGTAAGGCGCCGTTCCGTAGCCCGGAATGACCGCTATGCAGGCCGCGCCAGCGTTCTTTTTCGGCTGGCGCGCCGTGACGGGCGGGTTTAAGCCGGTAGGATGAACGCAAAGACCGACACCGTGCAGTCCTCCGCCGACGCCCTGCGCTATCCCTGGGAACAGCATCCCGGCCCCGAACAGGTCGTCGAGGTGAAGCCAGGAGTGTTGTGGGCGCGGCTGAAGCTGCCGTTCCGCCTCAACCATGTGAACATCTACCTGCTCGCCGATGGTGACGGCTATGCCATGATCGATGCCGGCTTCGGCAATGAGGAGACGATCGAAGCCTGGACGAAGCTGTTCGACGGGCCGCTGAAGGGCGTCAACATCACGCGCCTGATCGTGACCCATTCCCATCCCGATCATGTCGGTCTGGCCGGGTGGATCGTCGAGCGGTTCAACTGCCCGCTCGTGATGTCGCAGGTCGAATATCTGCAATCGGTCTATCACCAGAACCGCGGCACCGAGGAGCGGCAGGAAGCGCAGCGGCTGTTCTTCCGCCGCCATGGCATGGACGAGTCGCTCACCGAAAAACTGCTCGGCCGCGGCCAGGACTATCTCAAGCGCGTCTCGGTGCTGCCGCCGTCCTACCGCCGCATCTCGCATGGCGATGACGTCGTGATCGGCACGCGCCGCTTCAAGGTGATCACCGGCGGCGGTCACGCGCTCGACCAGGTGATGCTGTACTGCGCCGACGACAAGCTGTTCCTCTCGGCCGACCAGGTGCTGAGCAAGATCTCGCCGAACGTCAGCGTGTGGGCGGTCGAACCCGACCAGAACTCGCTCGGCGAATATCTGGCCTCGCTCGCCCGCCTCACCACGACTCTCCCCTATGACGTGCTGGTGCTGCCTGGCCACGGCGTGCCGTTCTACGGGCTCAAGACCCGCATCAAGCAGCTCGCCGATCACCATGAGGAGCGCTGCCGCCTGATCGCGGAAGCCTGCCGCGAGGTGCCGCAGACCTCGCGCGCCCTGGTGCCCGTGGTGTTTAACAAGCACGTTCTGGACGAACATCAGATGGGTTTCGCTGCCGGCGAACTGGTCGCCCACGTCAATTACATGATCGTCGAGGGCCGGCTGACGGCCGAGACGCAGGACGGCGTGTTGCAGTTCAGGACGACCTGAGCGCTGACTTCAATTCAGCGGATGGTGCAGAGCAACATTGCATCTCGCGCGAACTTGATCCGGATCAAGTTTCAAATCGCACGATAGGGCATTTTGCCCAAATGCCCCGCAGGTCCAAATGTGGGATAGCGCATAGACATTGGAGCTGGAAAAGCTCTAAGGATATGCGGGTCTTTGGTCGGTTCCGCTGCAGGTTTGACGATGGATTACGCCCAGTTTTTCAATTCCGCCCTTGATCGTCTCCACACCGAGCGGCGCTACCGCGTGTTCGCCGATCTCGAGCGCATTGCCGGCCGGTTCCCGCATGCGCTCTGGCACTCGCCCAAGGGCAAGCGCGACGTCGTGATCTGGTGCTCCAACGATTATCTCGGCATGGGCCAGCACCCGAAGGTGGTGGGCGCGATGGTCGAGACCGCGACCCGCGTCGGCACCGGCGCCGGCGGCACCCGCAACATCGCCGGCACGCATCATCCGCTGGTGCAGCTCGAGGCCGAGCTCGCCGATCTCCACGGCAAGGAAGCCTCGCTGCTCTTCACGTCCGGCTACGTCTCGAACCAGACCGGCATCGCGACCATCGCAAAGCTCATTCCGAACTGCCTGATCCTGTCCGACGAGCTCAACCACAATTCGATGATCGAGGGCATCCGCCAGTCCGGCTGCGAGCGGGTCGTGTTCCGCCACAACGACCTCGCCGATCTCGAAGCACTGTTGAAGGCTGCGGGCCCGAGCCGGCCCAAGCTGATCGCCTGCGAGAGTCTTTATTCGATGGACGGCGACATCGCCCCGCTCGCTAAGATCTGCGACCTCGCCGAGAAGTACGGCGCGATGACCTATGTCGACGAGGTCCACGCCGTCGGCATGTACGGCCCGCGCGGCGGCGGCATCGCCGAGCGCGACGGCGTGATGCATCGCATCGACATTCTCGAAGGCACGCTGGCCAAGGCGTTCGGCTGCCTCGGCGGCTACATCGCCGCCAACGGCCAGATCATCGACGCCGTGCGCTCCTATGCGCCGGGCTTCATCTTCACCACCGCGCTGCCGCCGGCGATCTGCTCGGCCGCGACCGCCGCGATCAAGCATCTGAAGACGTCAAGCTGGGAGCGCGAGCGTCACCAGGACCGTGCCGCCCGAGTCAAGGCGATCCTCAACGCCGCCGGCCTGCCGGTGATGTCGAGCGACACCCACATCGTCCCGCTGTTCATCGGCGATGCCGAGAAGTGCAAGCAGGCTTCCGACCTCTTGCTCGAACAGCACGGCATTTACATCCAGCCGATCAACTATCCGACGGTCGCCAAGGGCTCCGAACGCCTGCGCATCACGCCCTCGCCCTATCACGACGACGGCCTGATCGATCAACTCGCCGAAGCCCTGCTGCAGGTGTGGGACCGCCTGGGTCTGCCGCTCCGCGAGAAGTCGCTGGCGGCGGAGTAGGCTTCTTCGCCTTCTCTTTCGATCTAAGTTTCACCGTCCCGGAGCTACCCCCTCCCCACCGTCCCCCAAGGGGGAAGGGAGCGAGAGAGTTGCGCCTCCCTTAGGTCGGCGGAGCCGCACAGCGTAGCGGTCGGTCTCGAATTTCCTGCAACGCGGACGGTCTCTCCGTTCCCTCCCCCTTGTGGGGGAGGGTCAGGGAGGGGGTACCACGCGGGGACTCTCTCGGGGAGCCAGAAGCAGCGCAGCTTTAAGGCAGCCGCTTAACGACAACTCCGGTTCCCGCCGTGGCACGGCATTTCGCTGTCGCCTCCACCCGTCCAACGCGCTAGATTTACAGGGAAAATGAGATCGGGCGCGGCCAGCGCGCGCCCCGGGAGAAGCACGCTCGCCATGCTGCACGATTGGGGCGTGATCGCCGCCGCCTTCGGCTATATCGGCTTTCTGTTCCTGGTGGCGAGCCATGGCGACCGCCGCTCGCCGGCCGGGCGCGGCCGCGCCTCGGGGCTGATCTATCCGCTGTCGCTGGCGATCTACTGCACCTCCTGGACCTTCTTCGGCTCGGTCGGCTTCGCCACCCGCACCTCCACCGACTTCCTCGCGATCTATGTCGGCCCGATCCTGATGATCGGACTCGGAGCCGGCGTGCTGCGCCGCGTGATCCAGCTCGCGAAGGCCCACAACATCACCTCGATCGCCGACTTCATCGGCGCGCGCTACGGCAAGAGCCAGGCAGTGGCGGCAACCGTCGCGCTGATCGCCATCATCGGCTCGGTGCCCTACATCGCGCTCCAGCTCAAGGCGGTCGCCTCCTCGCTCGAAACCATCCTGAGCGAAGACCAGGCCTTCTCCCACATCCCGATCATCGGCGACGTGGCGCTGATCGTGACGCTGGCGATGGCGGCCTTCGCGGTGCTGTTCGGCACGCGGCAGACGGACGCCACCGAGCACCAGCACGGCCTGATGCTGGCGGTCGCAACCGAATCCATCATCAAGCTCGTCGCCTTCCTCGCTGCGGGCACCTTCGTCACGTTCTGGATGTTCTCGCCGCACGAACTGATCGAGCGCGCGATGAAGACACCGGAGGCGGTGCGCGTCATCAACTATTCGCCGTCGATCGGCAACTTCCTGACCATGACGCTGCTGTCGCTGTGCGCGATCATGCTGCTGCCGCGCCAGTTCCACGTCAGCGTGGTGGAGAATTCCTCGGACGCCGAGGTCGGTCGCGCGCGCTGGCTGTTTCCGCTCTATCTCGTCGCCATCAATCTGTTCGTGATCCCGATCGCGCTCGCCGGCCTCGTCAGCTTCCCGTTCGGCGCCGCCGATCCTGACATGTACGTGCTGGCGCTGCCGATGGAGGGCGGCGCGGATCTGCTCAGCGTCGCCGTCTTCGTCGGCGGGTTGTCGGCGGCGACCGCGATGGTGATCGTCGAATGCGTCGCGCTCTCCATCATGGTTTCGAACGACCTCGTGGTGCCCCTGGTGCTGCAACGACGGCCGGAGGGGCGCACCGGCGGTGCCGATTTCAGCGACTTCCTGTTGCGTTCGCGCCGGCTCGCGATCTTCGCCATCATGGTGATGGCCTATTTCTACTACCGCGCGCTCGGCAACACCCAGCTCGCGGCGATCGGCCTGCTGTCTTTTGCCGCCATCGCCCAGCTTGCACCAAGCTTCTTCGGTGGACTGCTGTGGCGGCGCGCGACCGCGCGCGGCGCGATCGGCGGCATGCTGGTCGGCTTCGCAGTGTGGCTCTACACGCTCTTCATCCCGAGCTTCATGGATACCTCGACGGCGGGCATCCTGCTGCTCCAGCACGGCCCGTTCGGGATCGAGGCGCTGCGGCCGCAGGCGTTGTTCGGCGCCGATTTGCCGCCGCTGATGCACGGCGTGGTCTGGTCGCTGTCGCTCAACATCCTCACCTACGTGCTGCTGTCGCTGGCGCGCCGGCCGTCTTCGATCGAGCTGGTCCAGGCCGATCTGTTCGTCCCCAACACGCTCGCGCCAATTTCCCCGAATTTCCGCCGCTGGCGCACCACGGTCACGGTGCAGGACATCCAGACCACGGTAGCGCAATATCTCGGGCCTGACCGCGCGCGGCATTCGTTCGAGGCCTTATCCGCGCGGCGCAATGTGCGGCTGGAGTCCGGGGCGCCCGCCGATTTCGAGCTGCTGCAGCACGCCGAGCACCTGATCGCCTCCTCGATCGGCGCAGCCTCCTCGCGTCTCGTAATGTCGCTGCTGCTGCGCAAACGGACGGTCTCCGCCAAGGCTGCGCTAAAACTGCTCGACGATTCCCATGCGGCGCTGCATTTCAACCGCGAGATCCTCCAGACCGCGCTTAACCATGTGCGCCAGGGCATCGCGGTGTTCGATGCCGATCTGCAACTGATCTGCTCCAACCGGCAGTTCGGCGATCTCCTCAACGTTCCTCCGCATTTCATCCAGTTCGGCACGCCATTGCGTGAAATCCTGGAATTCATGGGCGTGAGCGAGCCGGCCGATCCGATCGAGCGCGAGGCCATGCTGGAGCGCCGGCTGGTGGCTTACACCACCGACGGCGAGCCTTATCTCGAGCGCCTGCCCGACCGCCACATGGTGATCGAGATCTTGACCAACCGCATGCCCGGCGGCGGCTTCGTCATTACCTTCACCGACGTCACGCCCACGTTCGAGGCGGCCGAAGCGCTGGAGAGGGCCAATGCGACGCTGGAAAAGCGGGTGCGCGACCGCACCGAGGAGCTGACCCGGCTGAATTCCGAGCTGGCGCTGGCCAAGAGCGCGGCCGAAGACGCCAGCATCTCCAAGACCCGCTTTCTCGCCGCCGCAAGCCACGACATTCTCCAGCCGCTGAACGCGGCGCGGCTCTATGTCACGAGCCTGGTCGAGCGTCAGCACAGCGGCGAGGAGACACGGCTGGTCGAGAACATCGACGAATCGCTCCAGGCGATCGAGGAAATTCTCGGCGCGCTGCTCGACATCTCCAGGCTCGACGCCGGCGCGATGACGACCTCGATCTCGAGCTTCAAGATGGCCGATCTGATGCGCTCGCTGGAGATCGAGTTCGCGCCGATCGCACGCGCGAAGAATCTGGCGCTCGTGTTCGTGCCGTGTTCGCTGCCCGTCGAGTCGGATCGTCTCTTGCTGCGGCGGCTGCTCCAGAACCTGATCTCCAACGCGATCAAATATACTCCACGCGGGCGCGTGCTGGTCGGCTGCCGCCGCCGCGGCGCCACGCTGAAGATCTGCGTCTACGACACCGGCGTCGGCATCCCGACGGTCAAGCGCGGCGAGATCTTCAAGGAATTTCACCGCCTCGAGCAGGGTGCGCGGATCGCCCGCGGCCTCGGCCTGGGCCTGTCGATCGTCGAGCGGCTGGCGCGCGTGCTCAAGCACGACATTGCCATCGATTCCAATGTCGGCGGCGGCTCGGTGTTTTCCGTGACGGTGCCGACGGCGAAGGCGATCACCCACACCGCGGCCGTGACCAGTGCGACGCCGCTCGCACGCACCTCGATCTCGGGTACCCTGATCGTCTGCATCGAGAACGACGCCGCGATCCTCGACGGCATGCGCACGCTGCTGAAAGCCTGGGACGCCGAAGTGATCGCGGTCGCCGATCCCGAGGCCGCGATCGCCGCAATCGAGACTGCGGGCCGCCGCGTGACCGGCCTGCTGGTCGATTACCATCTCGACCGCGGCAACGGCATCGCCGCGATCCGCGACATCCGCCGCCGCTTCGGTGACGGCATCCCCGCGATCCTGATCACCGCCGACCGCAGCCCCGCCGTGCAAATGGCTGCGCGCGACGAAAAGGTTGCGGTGCTCAACAAGCCGGTCAAGCCGGCTTCGCTGCGCGCCCTGCTCGGCCAGTGGCGCACGCAGCAGATGGTGGCTGCGGAGTGAAACTCCGCACTCAGGGCGCAAGCCTTGTAAACACGTAGTCGCGACACTTCACACGAGCTTCGTGGCACGCGAAGCAGGTGCGATGCTGGGCCTCGTCGACCGGCTTGCCGTTGATGAAGCGACCAAATCCCCAGCCGCCGGTCGAGGCATATTTTTTGGAATCCTTGACCATCACCTGGACGGTGGTGGCTTCACCGGGAATCGTCGCGGACGCAAATTCGGGCGACTGTTTCCGCTTCCAGGCCCGCTTGACCAGAATTGTGCCGTCCGGGAACGGAAGCTTGTTGTCTTGATAAGCATCGATCGCGGTCCTGTTGCCGACGACGGCACGCAGCTCGTCCAGGGGAGCCGCCTCCTCGGCCGGCGCGATCAGCTCCCACTGCTTGTAGCCCTCCGGCACAGTGACGCCGAAGATGGGCGAGGCATCCGCCGGGCCCTGCGCGAAAGCGATCGTGACCAGATAGGGCACGCAGGTCAGGACAACGACGAGGAGGAGCACGGCAAGCACGATCATCGTCGTAGAAGACGGAACTTTTGACTTTTCGGATTTCATTTTCGCTGACGCTTCATTGAACTGCGTTCGCATGTCAGGCCTCGGTCCGGCCTTGCCGGACCGAGGCGCTGCCAAAATCCTCAGGCGCCGCCGTCGGCGTCGATGACGGCCTTGGCAAAGGCTTGCGGTGCTTCCTGCGGCAGATTGTGGCCGATGCCCCCGGTGATCAGGCGATAGTCGTACCGGCCCGAGAATTTCTTGGCATAGGCGCTTGGATCGGGATGTGGCGCGCCGTTGGCATCGCCTTCCATCGTGATCGCCGGGACGCTGATGACGGGAGCTGCGGCAAGCTTCTTTTCGAGCTCCTCGTACTTCGCCTCGCCCTGGGCGAGTCCGAGCCGCCAGCGGTAATTGTGGATGGTGATCGCGACGTGATCCTTGTTGTCCAGCGCCGCCGCGCTGCGCTCGAAAGTGGCGTCGTCGAACTTCCACTGCGGCGAAGCGAGCTTCCAGATCAGTTTTGCGAAATCATGCGTGTACTTCTCGTATCCGGCGCGGCCGCGCTCGGTCGCGAAATAAAACTGGTACCACCATTGCAGCTCGGCCGACGGCGGCAGCGGCGCGTTGCCCGCGGCCTGGCTGGAGATCAGATAGCCGCTGACCGAGACCAGCGCGCGGCAGCGCTCCGGCCAGAGCGCGGCGATGATGTCGGCGGTGCGCGCGCCCCAATCAAAACCGGCGACCACCGCTTTCTTGATGTCGAGCTTGTCCATCAGCGCGATGATATCGGCTGCCATTGCCGCGGGCTCGCCGTTGCGCGGCGTCTCGGCGGAGAGGAAGTGGGTCGAGCCGTAACCACGGAGATAGGGAATGATGACGCGATAGCCGGCCTTTGCCAGGATTGGCGCGACGTCGACGAAGGCGTGAATGTCGTAGGGCCAGCCGTGCAGCAGGATCGCGACGGGGCCGTTCGCAGGACCGGCCTCCGCGTAGCCGACGTTGAGGACGCCGGCATCGATCTGCTTGATCGCGCCGAACGACGCATTCCTTGCGGAAGAGCGCGTCGCTTGCGATTCGGCGCGGGCGAGGCCGATCACGCCGAGGCCGGCGGCGACAGTTCCCGCGGCGATGCCGAAAAACTGGCGGCGGTGCTGATCGATGATCTGTTTCATGATGCTGCTACCTTTCTGATAGTTGGAGGTGGTGCGTCAGATCAGTGCGACCGTGACGTCGATGTTGCCGCGGACGGCCTTGGAATAGGGACAGGTCTGATGCGCCTCATCGACGAGGCCGCGCGCGATCTCGCGATCGAGGCCGGGCAGGCTGACATCGAGGCGTGCCCTGAGCGAATAGGCGCCCTCGTCGAGCACGAGGTCGATCTCCGCATCGATCGCACATTTCCTGGGGAGCTCGATCTTCCGCTTGCGGGCCGCGATTTCCATCGCGCCTTCGAAGCAGGCCGACCAGCCGGCCGCGAACAATTGCTCGGGATTGGTACCGATGCCGTTGCCGCCCGGCGGCGACAGCTTGACATCCAGACGGCCGTCGGAACTGCGCGATATCCCGTCCTGCCGCCCGCCACTGGTGCGGGTCCGGGCCGTGTAGAGCAATTTTGCCGCTTGGGTCATGAATGTCTCCTTGCCATCGCGCAACTCACTAGCAGCGGCTGCCGCGACACACCCGTTGGGACTTGTGAGAAGTTGTGAGGTCTCGGTTCGCGCGCCTCACAGGACCTGCATCCGCGGTCCGATCGCGGCGTGGGACGGCCTTGCCGGATTGCGATCATCTGGCTATCCGGTCCGTTCCAAAAGATCAGGATTCCGCCATGACCGAGCCGGCCGGCACCGCAACGGGAACCCTCTCGTTTGGGCCATTCACTGTGACGCCGCACGAAAGACTCGTCATGCGCGACGGCGTCGCGCTGCCGCTCGGTGCAAAGGCCTTCGACACGCTGCTCGCGCTGATGTCGCGGCCGAACCAGGTCGTCAGCAAGTATGATCTGATGGCGCTGGTGTGGCCCGGCATGACAGTCGAGGACGCCAATCTGCGCTTTCACGTCGCGGCGCTTCGCAAGGCCCTTGGCGACGGCAGGGACGGTGCCCGCTACATCACGACGCTCTCCGGCCGCGGCTATTGCTTCGTGGCGCCGATCTCGCAGGCGGCTATCGCGGCAGATCGGCGCACCGTAGCGCGAACGGAATTGCCGCCCGTCAAACTGCCGAACCGGCTGCAACGAATGGTCGGGCGCGACGATGCGGTCGCCGCCGTCTCCGACAGGCTGATCCGCTCGCGCTTCGTCACGATCGTCGGCCCGGGCGGTGTCGGCAAGACCGCCGTTGCCGTTGCCATCGCTCACGATCTGCTCGCGACATTCTCCGACGCCGCACATTTCGTCGATCTTGCCGCGCTGAGCGATCCCGATCTCGTGATCACCTCGATCCTGCTGATGCTGGGCTTGCCGGCGCAAACCGACGATCCCCTGCCTGCGCTGCTCGCGCATCTCCGGGACAAGCGGATGCTGCTGATCCTCGACAATTGCGAACACGTCATCGCAGCCGCGGCCCCGCTGGCCGCCGAGATCTTCCACGCCGCACCGAATATCTACATTCTGGCGACGAGCCGCGAAGCCCTGCGGGTCGAGGGCGAGCAGGTGTATCGGCTGGCGCCGCTTGCCGTTCCGCCCGACCATCCCGGTCTGACGGCGGCCGCGGCGCAGACTTATCCTGCACTTCAACTCTTCCTCGAACGTGCCACGGCCGGTGGCGCGCAGATCGCGCTCGACGATGCCAATGCAGCGATCGTCGCCGGGATCTGCCGCAAGCTGGACGGCATGGCGCTGGCAATCGAACTCGCCGCCGGCCGGGTCGAAGCCTACGGCCTGGAGCAGACCGCGGCACTGCTCGACGAGCGCCTCAATCTGCTCTGGCAGGGCCAGCGCACGGCGCCGCCGCGACAGAAGACGTTGCAGGCGACGCTGGCATGGAGCTACGGGCTCTTGTCCGATATCGAACGTCTCGTGCTGCGCAGGCTCGCGGTTTTCGCCGGTCACTTCACTATCGACGCCGCACTCGAGATCGTGCCGGACGAACGCGTCGACCGCTCCCGCCTGTTCGATGCCATCGACGGCCTGGTGGCCAAGTCGATGGTCGCGGCGCGGCCGATTGGCGCCATGATGCGTTACCGTCTGCTCGACACGACGCGCGCCTATCTGCTCGAGATCGAACCTGATGACGCGGCGCTCGCCGCCCGCCACGCGACCTATTACCGGCAATGGCTGGAGCAGGCCGGCACGACATGGGCCACGGTGCCGAGCGCCGACGAGCGCGCGATCCACTTCTCCGCGCTTCACAACGTGCGCGCGGCGCTGGACTGGTGTTTTGGCACGGACGGCGATGCCAGCATCGGCATTGCACTGGCCGCAGCTGCAGCGCCAATTTTTCTCGCGATGTCGTTGCTGGTCGAGTGCCGGCGCTGGTCTGAACGGGCGCTGCTTGCGCTCGATCCTTCCTCGCGCGGCGGCGCCGAGGAAATGCACATCCAGGCCGCGCTCGGACTGACCTTGATGTTCACGCGCGGCGGCAGCGAAGCGGCGCGTGCCGCGTTGAGCCGAAGCCTTGCGATCGCCGAGGCGCGCGGCGACGCGCCGAACCAGCTCCAGCTGCTCGGGCGCATGCATATCTTCCACGAGCGGATGGGACAGTTCGACGCCGCGCTCGGCTATGCGCAGCAAAGCCTCACGGTCGCCGGGACACTCGGCGATGCCGCCTCCCTCGCCCTCGCCCATTCGCTCCTCGGTGTCTCCTTGCATCTTGCCGGCGAGCATCGCGACGCGTTGACGATGCTGGAGACCGCCTGGCATAAGCCGGGCACGGAACGGATCAGCACCGTCTATGGCTTCGATCACCGCAACCGGGCCGGCATCTCGCTCGCGCGCGAGTTTTGGTTGCAGGGCCGCCCCGCGGATGCGATGCAACTGGCCCGGCAGACGGTCGTCGAGGCCGCCCAGATGGACCATCCGATCACGCTCTGCATTGCGTTGATCTGGGCGGTCTCGATCGATCTCTGGAGCGGAGACCTCGATGCCGCGGAAGAGAACATCGACCGCTTCATCGCCCATGCCGAATCGCGCTCCATGGGGCCCTATCTTGCCGTCGGCCGCGGCGTCAAAGGCGAGCTGGCGATCCAGCGCGGCAATGCCGCCGAAGGCGTCGAGACGATCGGGACGTGTCTGCGTGAGCTCCACGATGCCGGTTACGAGTTGCTCACCACGACGTTCAACATCGCGCTTGTTCAGGGCTTGATGACGCTTGGGCAGATCGAGCGGAGCGCGCGCCTGCTCGACGACGCGATCCGCCTCGTCGAGCAAAGCGGCGATCATCTGTACATGCCCGAGCTGCTGCGCATGAAGGGCAGGGTTCTCTTGGCCAGAGCCCAGCCCGAGGCCGATCAAGCGGAAGCCCATTTCGTGCAATCACTGGCATTGAGTCGTCGCAAAGGTGCCAAGGCCTGGGAGCTGCGGGCCGCGATCGATCTCGCCGGTCTCCTTGTCGAACGCGGCCGGCGCGAGGAAGCGAAGCGGTGGCTTCAATTGGCGTATGAAGGCTTCGCCCAGGGCTCGGAAACAGCGGATATCAAGGCTGCCGAGAAGTTGTTGCAAACATTGTGACGCGGACTCTGGTGCGGAGTGAGGCGCGCACTCTCTCAAAGCGTCATTGCGAGCGCAGCGAAGCAATCCAGAATCTCTCCGCGGTAGGACGCTGGAACGCTTCGCTACGCTCGCAATGACGGAGCAAAGGGCAGCATCGCCATCCTCCAATTCAGGTTCAACTTGCAGACATGCCTTCGCGTCCTCGCGGCGCGTTTCGCCCGAGCTTTGCCTGGTCATTCCACCCTCAAAGCCAAGAGGGCGCAGGGAAGGCCGGGTGCCGGCTGGCACCCGCGGTCCGCTGCGCGAAAATGTAGCGCAAG
>NZ_JADPJQ010000097.1:0-1001 GCF_023073515.1 Bradyrhizobium sp. 17
GATCGCGATCACTGGAATCCGTGATCACCATCGCCTGGAACACCTGATCACCATCCCTGGAATGCGCAGCGGAGGAAGGGCTGAACCTGGATCGTCATTCTGTCGGTGTTTTTCAGCGGTGCATGGCTCCGGCCAAAGCCTTCGGCTATGCGCGCTCTCGGGCGTGAGAGAGGTGTGCGTGAGCCTAGTTTGTGTCCGCGCTGCTAGTGGTGACTGCGTTGACGCTGACCCTATGCTTCGGCCTGGCAGCCTCGCGCCAGTCCACCGGCAGGGGAGCCGATTTCACCATTGCCTCCCAAAATTCCAGACTGGGAAGCGGATGGGATGCCCCTGAAGACAAATGGCCTCGCCTCGGAAGCAGTAGCATGGCTTCCATTGACAGGGGCTCCCCACCTATCGTGAGCACCGCATCATCAACCGGCAATAAAGGATCTGGAACTATCTTACACGTAGGTTCTTCCGTTCTGATTGGCCACTGGAGGCTAACAGATGACGGATGAACAGCTAGCTCTTCAGGCTGTTAGTGACGCCCAGCGCATTTTGGAAGAATACTTAGAACCGAGGCCCCGGAATAACAAGCGCATCATATTGGACAAGCTGGTGGAGGTGCTCGAGCGGCCAGATCTTCTGGTCGCTGTTCATCGGATGCAGCGCGGCTCGTAAGCGCGCCGTTGCTGGTCGGCTCGTGCGAATTCGAGCCAGTCCTCAGCAAGCTTCAGCCGCGGCTCCGCGTCGACGGGACTGAGGGGCTTGCGCCGTCCGTTCCCTGCACACGTCAGCTAACTGGTAGAAGCGAAGTACATCTTCAGACATGCAAAATGACGCGACTAGGCCCATCACCCCGCCTCAAGAGTATCGCCTCTTCCGACACTGCCTCTCGAGTATCTTACATATCATCCTGATTGGGTGACTCCTCGCCCACTGTGCTAACTGGGCAACCCCGCCGGCCCGCAGACGCTTCCAGGTGCCGGCTTTGCCGGATGCCAGCACCATAGAGGCAG
>NZ_JADPJQ010000012.1:0-8826 GCF_023073515.1 Bradyrhizobium sp. 17
GGCTTTCGGACGCCGGCCCCCGGTGCGCGCCGCCCCACCGTCATGGGGCCGGCATCCGAAACCCTTCACACAAGCGGAAGTCGTCCGCGCCTCCAAAGTAAGTCCCGTGAGCGCAATCCCAACGACGGGTAAGGTCGCGTTTTCCAGGCTTTGCACCAGAGCACAGCGTAAACCCACTCATGCTCCGCAGGTCAACTCGTCGAGCAATGCCTTTGCGGCTTTCAAATCAGCGGTCTCGAATCCCTCCGTAAACCAGCTAAAGACCGGTGCGAGCAACGCGCGGGCGTCATAAGGCCGCCCCCGATCACACCACAGGCGCGCCAAGCTGCGGGCGGCGCCGAGCTCGAGCGACTTGGCGCCCTGTGCGCGGGTTATTGCCACGGCTCCCGCAAGGCAGGCTTCGATCTCAGTGGCCGATCTACCTTGCACTCGCATAAGCTCCCCCTCCATGCGTGCGAGTTCCCCCTCCCACATGCATTCGCTATTTCTCGCGATGAGGTCCTTCGCCTCCGCAATGATACGTAGCCCTGGTTCGGCCTGGCCGACTTGCGCATAGGCCGCGGCGAGCATGCAGAGATACCGGGCTTGATACCAACTGACGCCTTGAGCCGCGCGGCTCTCGGTACTTTGACACATGAGCGCGATGCCTGCCTCCGTGGCACCCTGCTGTACCATAGCCCAGCCGTGAAGAATCAGCCCATTCACGCGCCAATAGCCCAGGCTGTGCCGATCGGCCAGCTCAATGATCGCTTCGGCATGGGCTTGCACGCCCGGGACATCGCCGAGCAGTTCGTCCAAACCGGCGCCGGCGAAATTGTGGACATGCGCTGTGAGGTTCGCCTGGTCCAACTCCGCGGCGCATTGGAACGCCGCGGTGCTCGAACGACGCGCTTGCTCGGGAAAGCCCAGGATCCAGAGGACAGGCGCAAGATACGTGAGGGCCGAAACTTTCGGATCGTGAACGTAGTGCACCGGCTGCGATCGATGCTGACGCACGTCGTAGAGGCGCAGAATCGCCTCGAACTCGGACCGAGCTTCGGCAAACGCCCCGAAGTGCATGGCCGTGATCCCGGCCAAGCGGTGGCTGGCAAGGCGAACAAGTGGGCTTGGAAGGCGCTCCGCTACCTGCCGAGCCTCGTTGGTTAGTCGCCGCATCATGGAATAATCGCCGCGCACGAAGTAATAGACGAACTCACCGCTGAGGGTCGCGATGAGAGGCTCGGCCTCGCCGAGACGCTCGCACAGCGCGCGCGCACGGCTGTAGGCGGCACCTGTCTGTGGCGCAGAATAACCATGTACGGCGATCATGGGCGTACCGATCGCGACCTGAAAAGCGAGCTCCTGCCGATCCCGCTCGAAATTTTCCGGTAGCGTATTCAGCGCCTCTAACCCTCGGGTGAGATGCCGGATGGCTTCCAGATTGGCCGAACGTTGGGCCGCGCGTTCGCCGGCCTTCAGCCAATAGCCGACGGCACGTTCAATTTGGCAGGCCGCCGTAAAGTGGTGCGCCAGCAGTTCGGGCTCGCGCGCCACGCGGTCCGGGAATCGCCCCTCGACGGCTTCGGCGATGCGCGCGTGCAATCGCCGTCGATCGCTGCGCAGCAGTGTGTTGTACGCGGCATCCTGAACCAGAGCGTGCTTGAAGCTGTAGACGGCCTCTGGTGGCGCCCCGCGCTGGAACACCAGTTCAGAATGGACAAGCCGCGCCAATCTGTCTTGTATCTCACCCTCGCTTGGGCCGGCGACGGCGGCGACCAGTTCGTATGAAAACTCACGGCCAATGGCAGCCCCGATTTGCGCCATCTTCTTGGGACCCAGCCCAAGCCGGTCAAGCCGAGCCATCAACGAGGCCTGGAGGGTTGCGGGCACGGCAAGCGCCGATCGCGAGGTTGTGGCGCTCGCGTCTTCGCCGCTTTCTCGATTCGCTTGGGCTTCTACGACAGCCTTCGTCAACTCCTCGATGAAAAGCGGCACGCCGTCGGTGCGCTTGATGATCTCTTGCATGGTATGCCCCGCGAGTGCCCTGCCCGCGACCTGCTGCACCAGCGTCGCAACCTGACGCCGGTCGAGGCGGCTGAGGGTGAGCAACGTAACGTGCGACTGGCCGGTCCATGGCGACTCAAACTCGGGCCGGAATGTAATCAGCAACAACACAGGCAGATCTGCTACCCGATCGACCACGCGATCGAGGAGCTCGCGTGAGCTGGGGTCGATCCAATGGACGTCCTCGTAGACCAAGAATACCGGCTGGTTCTGCGCGAGGACGACGAGCTGGTGGAGCAACAGCTCGAATGTCTCCTCCTTCTTGCGCTGCGGATTTAGCTGGCTCGGAGGGTACAGATCGCCAGCGGGAAAATGTAGCAACTCGGCGACGAGGGGGAGACCCGCAATCGGCGACGATGTCGGCGCGAGCAGGGCCTCGATTTTGCGAAGCTTCATCTCCGGTGTATCGCCCCGTTCGAAACCTGCGGCTCGTTCGAGTTGCACAATCGTCGGGTGCAGCGCGCTGTCTTGGTGAAGCGCCGAGCAGAAGTAGCGCAGCCGGATGTGGGGCTCATCCCGCAGCCGCTCCTGGAGGGCAGCGGTCAGGCGCGACTTGCCTATGCCCGGCTCGCCCGAGAGCAGGATCACCTGTCCCGCACCTGACTTTGCCTCGATCCAGCGCCGAGCCAGCAGCTCGATTTCGTCCTCGCGCCCAACAAGCGGGGTGAGAGCGGCAGCCGAATGTAGTGCTTCGAAACGGCTTTCGATCGTACCCTCGCCACGCACGCGCCACGCACGCACGGGCTCGATAAAGCCCTTTAGCTCGACCGTACCGAGTTCCTCGTATTCGAAGATCCCGCTCGTCAGCTGCTGCGTATTCGCATCGATCACGACGCAGTCCGGCTCGGCCAAAGTTTGCAGTCGCGCCGCGAGATTCGGCGTCTCGCCCACTACACCACGCTCTTGGGATTCGCCGGCACCGATCAGGTCGCCTACGACGACGAGACCTGTGGCAATACCGACACGGACCGGCAGTCTGCCGCCGGGTGTAGCCGGCACTGGCCGCGCGGTCGTCACAATCTGCAGGCCGGCGCGAACCGCTCGCTCGGCGTCGTCCTCATGCGCCCGCGGGTAGCCGAAGTAGGCCAAAACCCCGTCGCCCATATACTTGGCCACGAATCCGTCGAAACGCCCGACCACCGTCGCGACGTCTTTGTGGTACTTGCCGAACACCTCGCGCAGGTCTTCCGGATCAAGCCGAGACGAAATCGCGGTCGAGCCGACGAGGTCGCAGAACATGACAGTGAGACGCCGACGTTCGGCACCGGGTAGCGCCGGCTTGGTAGGCGTATCTACGGCTGATGATCGTTCCGGAGGAGCGGCGGCACTGGTCAAAGGAGCGCCGCAGTAACCGCAGTAACTATTGCCAATCGGATTCTCACGACCGCAGACGCCACAACACGGCGGCAGCGGCGCGCCACAGTTCCCGCAGAATCGGTGGCCATCCTGATTGGCACTTCCGCAGCTCGGGCACTCCATGCTCGCCCTCCAGCTCGGAACAGGATAGCAGTTTAGACGAACATCGAATGCTTCGCTTGACTCAAAGAGGCCGCCAACTGAGGCTGCCTCCGCAGGCCTCAGGCCATTAGGTCGGTGATCCGCATAATTGCGACCGCATTGCTTACGTTGGACGCCTGCTCTTTGGTGTTCTTGTTGCAGGTCCAGACGAAGTTCTTTTTGGCCGTGAACGGCTTCCCCTCCTGGTCGATCTGAAGCTCACCTTCGGTGATATGGCAGACCATTGCATTATCCATCGGAGGACCCATAGTCTTCGATCCCGGCTGCATGATGATGTCACGCATCGAGACGGTCTTGAAACCGGGAATGAGGGATGGTGTCTCACCACTGTAAGCACGCACCACGACACCTGGCCACGGCGTCGCATCCTTGTAGTCCGTGGTTTGCGCAGCCGCCGGCTTCACCATGGCCGCCGAAACGGCTGCCAACCCTAGAGCCACTGCTGACCTTCGATTTACTGTTTCCATTGACCTCTCCTCATGGCAAGGCCCCCAGGGCCGAAAGGTCGCTCCTTTCGTGCAATAGAGTCCATGCGGCGCGATGGCCAACATCGTCGGCGGCGGCCAACAGTGCCCATGGTACCGTGAAATTCTAATACGATCTTCGAGGGAGAGCTATGCACCGCATCGCAGCAAACGGGCCCTGATGTCTCAGTTGGGTCACAAGCCGCCGATCACGCTCAAGGTGCCAGACTTCCGCTTTGCGTTCGTAAGCCGACTTTTATGAGAACAGCCTAGCAAGCGTGACAAACGCCTTGGAGCGCTTCCCTGGCTATCGCAGTCCACCGACTTGTAGATCAGTATGCCGAAACGATAGGCTGCCGCGTTGCCGGAGTAGATGCGCTCCTTCAGGTCCCTTTCCTACCCTGCCTTCCGATCGTTTAATTGGGACACATTACTGCCCGTGAGGAATACGGCCCAATCCTTCATCAACCCCCGGCGCTTTTCCAACTTCTGGCCTCGCTGATAGGCCGCGGTGGTCTCGCTCGTGTACTTGTGGGCCAGCGCAGCCTCGCGCACACCGTCCGGATAGTCAGTGCACTCCTCAGCCCAAGTGGCGAAGGTCGACCGGAAACCGTGCACAGTCACATGCCCGTAGCCGAGACGATCAAGTACCGCCAGCATCGCATTTTCGGAGAATGTCCCACCCTCCGGATTAGCGAAGATAAGTTTCCCTTGACGGCCGTCTCGCATCTCGTCGAGGACTGCCAACGCAGGCTCGGTCAAAGGAACGTAATGGTCTTGATCCATCTTCATTCGCTCGCCCGGGATCTTCCAGGTCGAGCTCGGGCGATCGATCTCCGACCAATGCCCTTCGACCGCCTCGTTCGTGCGGCAAGCGGTGAAGATGAGGAAGCGCAACATGGCGGCTGCCGTCCCGGACGCATCGGCAAGTTGCTTGATGAACGCCGGTGCCTCGGTGTACGGCAGAGCGGGATGATGACGGACGACCCGCTTGGATCGCTTTGGCAGCTTCTCACGCAACTGCCTGGTCAACTCGGCCGGGTTCCGGAAGTCCGCATCGTCGATGTCGACGTTCTTTGCGATGATCGTTTCGATCCGACCGCGGACACGGTTCGCGGTCTCGCGCTTCTCCACCCAGATCGGCTTAAGCAGATCGTGGATGTGGCTCGGCTTGATCTCCGGGATCGTGAGCTTGCCGATGGTGGGGTAGGCGTAGCGCTTGAGGGAGGACGGCCACTGATCGCGATGCTTCTCGCTCCAGGTCGACCAGTTCGCCCGGATGTAGGCTTCCGCGCATTCCTCGAACGTCGATAACACCACCTTGGCCTCGACGGCCTTCGCCTCTTCGCGTGCCTTTTGCCTCTCTCGTACAATGTCCACGCCGGCAATGCTGCGATCGCCTTTCACGCGCAGCCGGGCTGCATCACGGGCGAGCCGCGCATCCTTGAGTGACACGTCCTTAAGGGAGCCAAGGCCGTGCCAGCGCTCCTTGCCATCTTTCCAATATCGATATGACCAGCTCTTCGATGTTGGTCCGGTAACGATCAAGTAGAGGCCCTCACCGTCGGCGTATTTGCCGTGCTTATTTTGGCGTTCTACGTCGAGTGGTTTGAGCCTTCCAGCCATTGTTCCTCCGGGAAAAACCGTCCTCCGAACCTACGGTCCAAAGCTACGGTCAGCCTCCCGATTAGGGAGAACATCGACGAACTGCGAAGTACAGGTCTTCGATGCAAGTAGCTGATTTTGCTGTGGAGTTCGAACGACTGCGAACAGAGGAGAACAATATACTGGCGGAAGGGGTGGGATTCGAACCCACGGTACCCTTGCGGGCACGCCGGTTTTCAAGACCGGTGCCTTAAACCACTCGGCCACCCTTCCAAGTTCGGAATTGCTGTCGCTTAACGCAGTCGACGGCGCATGGCAACGCGAAGTTGGCGCCCGCCCCTTCCCCGGCATCGGATCTGTCAGGCGAGCGTCAGCCTGTTCCCTTACCCTATGCCCTCTCGGCGATCCCGGACACTGGCGACATCTCCCAGGGCGTCGCCGGTTGCGAGGCCCGGTTTGGAGTCGCCTCCGTTTCCGGGCCTCGTTTGCTGGCTGCAAAGAAAAGCGGCGCTCCCGTTGGGAGCGCCGCTTGAATTCTTCGTAAGCTAGCTTGGCTCAGTACCCGCAGGAGGCACAGTTCATCTGCACCGGGGCGTAATAGGAATAGCCCGGCTGGACCATCTCGACGCGCTGGCGCGTGGCGTATTGCGGCGGGATGCGCTCGTACTGGACGCTCGGCGGCGCCACCATCACGGTCTGCGGCACCATCACGGTGCGGTACTGCGCCGGTGCGCGGTGCGCCACGACGGAGCCGGGCGACACCATCACGGTCTCGTCGACGGTGCGGTATTGCGGCTGCACGTATTGCTGCTGGTAGCAGGTCGTGCACGGCGGCGGCGTGTAGCAATTGTAGCAGCCGGCGGAAGCCGCGCCGGTCATTGAAATCGCAGCGACGACTGTTGAGAAAACGACAGCGAGAGTGCGAGACATTATTGTGGTGCCCCAATTGCCCGAAACGGATTTGCGAAGATCGATGGCAGTATACGCCGCAAAATTCTGAGCTGCCGAAGTTCATCGGGGCATCCTTAATGCAAACGGCCGGCTTGCGCCGGCCGTTCAGAACTTGTTGACCATGCGCGATGCGTGATGCTTGCGATCACACCCGCACGTGACGCACTTACTTCGAGCGCCGCTTCACCTCGCGCACCGCGCCGCGCGCGGCGCTGGTGGTGAGCGCGGCGTAGGCCTGAAGCGCGGTCGAGACGTTGCGCTTGCGGCCGATCGCCTGCCATGCGGCATCGCCCTTCGCCTCTTCCACGGCGCGGCGCCTGGCGAGCTCCTCGTCGAAGACCTCCAGCGTGATGCTGCGGTTCGGGATGTCGATGGCGATGCGATCGCCGGTCCTGACCAGACCGATGTTGCCGCCTTCGGCCGCTTCCGGCGACAGATGGCCGATCGACAGGCCCGACGAGCCGCCCGAGAAGCGTCCGTCGGTGACGAGCGCGCAGGCTTTGCCGAGGCCCATCGATTTCAGATAGCTGGTCGGATACAGCATCTCCTGCATGCCGGGACCGCCGCGCGGGCCTTCATAGATGATCACCACGACCTCGCCGGCAACGACCTTGCCGCCCAGAATGCCTTCCACGGCGGCGTCCTGGCTTTCGAATACGCGGGCGGGGCCGGAGAATTTCAGGATCGAGGCGTCGACGCCGGCGGTCTTCACAATGCAGCCGTCCTGCGCGAGATTGCCGTAGAGCACGGCGAGGCCGCCGTCCTTGCTGAAGGCGTGCTCGAGGTTGCGGACCACGCCCTTCTCGCGGTCGGTATCGAGCTCGTCGTAGCGGCGCTCCTGGCTGAAGGCGACCTGGGTCGGGATGCCGCCGGGCGACGCCCGGAAGAAGGTGCGGACAGACTCGCTCCTGGAGCGCTTGATGTCCCAGCGCTCCAGCGCGTCGCTCATGGTCGGCGCGTGCACGGTCGAGACCGACGTGTCGATCAGGCCGGCGCGGTCGAGCTCGCCCAGGATGCCCATGATGCCGCCGGCACGATGCACGTCCTCGACATGCACGTCGGCAACCGACGGCGCGACCTTGCAAAGGACAGGCACGCGGCGCGACAGCCGGTCGATATCCTGCATGGTGAACTTGACCTCGCCTTCATGGGCGGCGGCGAGCAGATGCAGCACCGTGTTGGTCGAACCGCCCATCGCGATGTCGAGCGTCATCGCGTTCTCGAACGCCTTGAAGTTCGCGACATTGCGCGGCAGCACGCTAGCGTCGTCCTGCTCGTAGTGGCGGCGCACGATATCGACGATGGTGTGGCCGGCCTCGACGAACAAGCGTTTGCGATCGGCGTGGGTTGCGACCACCGTGCCGTTGCCGGGGAGCGCAAGGCCAAGGGCTTCAGTGAGGCAGTTCATCGAATTGGCCGTGAACATGCCCGAGCACGAGCCGCAGGTCGGGCACGCCGAGCGCTCGATCACCTTGACGTCCTCGTCGCTGACCTTGGAGTCGGCGGCTGCGACCATGGCATCGATCAGGTCGACCGCCTTGGTCTTGCCCTGCAGCGTGACCTTGCCGGCCTCCATCGGTCCGCCCGAGACGAACACGGCGGGGATGTTGAGCCGCAGCGCCGCCATCAGCATGCCGGGGGTGATCTTGTCGCAGTTCGAAATGCAGACCATGCCGTCGGCGCAATGGGCATTGACCATGTACTCGACGCTGTCGGCGATCAGCTCGCGCGACGGCAGGCTGTAGAGCATGCCGTCATGGCCCATGGCGATGCCGTCGTCGACCGCGATGGTGTTGAACTCCTTCGCCACGCCGCCGGCCTGCTCGATCTCGCGGGCGACGAGCTGGCCGAGGTCCTTGAGATGGACGTGGCCGGGCACGAACTGGGTGAAGGAATTGACCACCGCGATGATCGGCTTGCCGAAATCGCCGTCCTTCATGCCGGTCGCGCGCCAGAGGCCGCGGGCGCCCGCCATGTTGCGGCCGTGGGTGGTGGTGCGGGAGCGATAGGCTGGCATGGCGGTTTCCGTCCTCGGGTTTGGCTGGCCGGGCGCGGCAAAATTTCGAAGCCGCCTCAGGCCTTTCCGGCCGGATAGCGCACGGGGGGAACGCGCGCAACGGGAACTTGGGCCGGACAGGGCTCCCCTGCTCCCGGCGCGTGGGCACCGGCGGATCTGCGCCGTCATGCCCGGGCTTGTCCCGGGCATCCACGTTCTTGATGCGGAAAGGTCGTGGATGGGGGGGGG
>NZ_JADPJQ010000012.1:8967-233000 GCF_023073515.1 Bradyrhizobium sp. 17
GACCGGCAGCGTGGTCACGACGATGGTGGTCGCCGGTGCCGGCATGATGAGGGCCACATGCGCTCGCGCGCTTGCATTGGTTTCAGGCAACCGCGCGTGCAGGCGCATGCGCCGCGAAAATTCAAGCGCGATGAAATCCGTAGTGATCCGGAATGGAATCCTATTCCGATGTCGCGTACATCGCGGTACATCGATCGGCGGCCTTCCAAGGGCATCACCCTCTGATCGCGCACCACGGGGTTGGGGGACCACATGGGGCGGGGGGATCAAAGGCTGGGGCAAGGTTACGAGGTCCGGACTCCTAGGCACTCCGGACCTCGGGACTTTCTAGTTTGAACGTGATTTCGCGCCGCCGGTTTGATCAGCCGTGCGGCGCGAAGTCGTTTTGGCGTCGTTATGCCGACACGGCGCTAGCGTGTCTGCGGCTCGATCGTCACCGTGCAGTCGCCCTGCCCTTGCGTCGCGACCACGATGTTGCCCGCGGGAGCGCCGAGGGCGATCGGCGCGGATGAGCCGCCGCCGGGCATCTGGACAGTCACGCTCAGGGAGTCCGTTCGCGCGGTCGAGCCCACGGTCGAGGGTTCTGCCTGGGCCACATTACCCGAGGCGTCACGCCGCATGATCTGGCAGTTCACATTGCTGCCCCCGGCGGCCGCCATGCTCGATGAGGTGCCGCCGCTCATCTGGGCGCGGGCTCGTGAGGGATCGCGGGGCACCTGGCTGACGATGCGATGCGTCCGCGGCTCCACAATGACGACGTCGTCGCCCGTCGAAAAATATTCGTAGTCCCGATACTCGGGCTCGATCGCGACGATCTCGGGCGGAAGCCTGTGGAGGCGCACGCGCGAGGGAATGGTTTCACCGACCCGGATCGAGATGTTCAGATTACGCTCCGGCTCCGCCAGGCGTGCGCGGCTCACCGTTTCGGAGATCCGCACCTGCTTCTCGGACGTCACCTGGGTCTGCTGATTGGCCTGCGTGTTGGTCTGGGGCGTCTGATTGGCTTGATTGGTCTGCGTGCCTGAAGTGGCAGGCGCGGTCTGCGCATTGTTGGTCGGGGCCGTCCGGTTCGTGTCGGTCGCTGTGGCCGGTCGGTTGTTCTGTTGCGCCGGCTGCTGCTGCTCGGCCGCGTTGCGCGGCGGCTGGGTCTGGTTGCGCTCGTTCTGGTTGGCCGCAGCTCCCGTGCGCTCGTTCTGCTGGCCAGACGTGCCGGACTTGGACTTCTCGGACTCGGCCGTTGATTTCTGCGGCGCGGACTTGTCCTGCTTCGTCTCGGCGCTGTTCTTGCCGTCGCGTCCCGGTTTCGGGCTCTCCGCCTCACGGTTGCGATCGCGCGAAGGCTCACGAGATTCCTGGGCCTGATCCTTCGACTTCGGCTGGCTGCGCTCGGCAGAACTGGCCGGCTGGCGCTTGTCGTCACTCGCGTCCTGCTTGGCAGCGCCGCCCTTCTCCTCGCGGCCCGCACCCTGCAATCGCTCCTGGGCGCCCTGCGCGCGCTCTTGAACCCGTTCTTGGGCGCCGCCGCGTTGCGGCCCGGCACCTTTCGCCGGCTCCTCGGTCCGTCTCGGCTCGTCCCTTCGCTCACCGGGCGCCTGGGCGTAGGCGAAGCCGGAAGCAAGCATCAGTCCGATAGCCGCGGTCGATAACATCAAGTGCTTGCGCATGGTCCCTCTCCTGGAAAATTCGCAACGACAGACGCGAACGTTCTGTGGGTGCGAAGGTTCCTGATCAGGAACGAGGGCTGATCACGCGGGTCTCACATCGGGTCCTTCAGCGTGAGCCGCGCCGTGAATGTCACGCTGGTCTTGCCAACCAGCGCCATGCCTTCGACTTCGGCGCCGTCGGCGGAATAGTCGCCGGAAAAGCCGCAGGTCACTTCCCTGCCGCCGAACGCGAGCGGCTTGCCGACGGCCTCGGTGTGCTGATTGACGGTCATGTCGCCGCGCCATTTCCCGTTCCGGAAGGTGTAGCTGCCGGTGTAGTAGAAATAGCTGTCGCCGCCCATGATGCGGCCATCGCAGAGCACGACGACGCCTTTGGCCTGGCCGCGCTTGCCGTCGCGCATCTCGATCTCAAAGATGTAGAGGCCGTTGAGGACCTTCTGTGGGTTGCCGCCCTGCTCGGGCCCATCGCCGGCCGACATCGCTCATTTCCCGTTCAAACCGGCACATTCCGCTCGAGATCTTCAAGCCACGCCGCAGCGCTCGAATCCGACGGCGCACGCCAGTCGCCGCGCGGCGACAACGAGCCGCCGGCCGAAACCTTGGGTCCGTTCGGCATCGCCGAGCGCTTGAACTGGCTGAAAGCGAAGAAGCGGCGCAAGAACACCTCCAGCCAGCGGCGTATTTCCTTGAGATCGTAGGCCTTGCGCTCGGTCGGAAATGCCGGCGGCCACTCGCCCTGGGCAACGTCTTTCCAGGCCTGCAGCGCCATAAAGGCGATCTTGGACGGCCGCATGCCGAACCGCAGCGTGTAGAACAGGTTGAAATCCTGGAGCTCGTAGGGGCCGACCGAAGCTTCCGTGCTCTGCGGCTTCTCGCCCGGCTCAGCCGGAACCAGCTCCGGCGAGATTTCGGCCGACAGGATCGATCCAAGCGTTTGGTTGACGTCGTCGCTGAACTGCTTGGAAGCAATCACCCAGCGGATCAGATGCTGGATCAGCGTCTTCGGCACTCCGGCATTGACGTTATAGTGCGCCATCTGATCGCCGACGCCGTAGGTGCACCAGCCCAGTGCGAGCTCGGAAAGATCGCCGGTGCCGATCACGAGGCCACCATGATGGTTGGCGAGCCGGAACAGATAGTCCGTGCGCAGGCCCGCCTGCACGTTCTCGAATGTGACGTCGTAGACCTTCTCGCCCTTGCCGAAGGGATGGCCGATGTCCTTCAGCATCTGCGTCGCCGTGGTGCGAATGTCGAGTTCCTGCCAACTCGTCTGCAGCGCCGTCATTAGCCCCAGCGCATTGGTCTTGCTGTCGCTGCCGGTGGCAAAGCCCGGCATGGTGTAGGCGAGAATGTTCTCTCGCGGCAGGCCAAGAAGGTCGACGGCCTTGGCGGCGACGATCAAGGCGTGGGTAGAATCGAGTCCGCCAGAGACGCCGATAACGACGCGCTTGGTACCGGTCGCACGCATGCGCTGGACAAGGCCCGCGACCTGAATGTTGTAGGCCTCATAGCAGTCCTGCTCGAGCAGGCTCTCGTCGCTCGGCACGAACGGAAAGCGCTCGACCTTGCGCAGGAAGCCGATATCGGCGGCCGGGGGCTTCAAGGCGAAGCCGACTTTTCGGAAGAAGGCTTCGCGCTGCCGGCGATTGTCATCGAACGTACCCATCAGCGCGCGTTCCTGCCTGAGCAGGTCGAGATCGACGTCGGCCAGCGTGATCTGGCCGCCCTGCCGGAACCGCTCGCCCTCGGCCAGCAGCACGCCGTTCTCGTAGATCGAGGTCTGGCCGTCCCAGGCCAAATCCGTGGTCGATTCCCCTGCCCCTGCGGCGGAATAGACGTAAGCCGCGAGGCAGCGGGCTGAAGTCGATTGGCACAAGAGCGCGCGCGAGCGGGCGCGGCCGATCGTGATCGGGCTGCCCGAGAGATTGATCAGCACGCTCGCACCCGCGAGCGCGAGCTCGGAGGCCGGCGTCACCGGGATCCACATGTCCTCGCAGATCTCGACGCCGATGGTCAGGCCCGGAACGTCCTCGGCTGCGAACAGGAGGTCGACGCCGAACGGGGCATGCAGCCCGCCAAAGGCGACCATCTCTCCGACGATGCCGGCGCCGGAGGCGAAATGCCGCCCCTCGTAGAATTCGCGATAGGTCGGCAGGTAGCTCTTGGGCACCACGCCGAGGATCTTGCCGCGATGGATGACGACCGCGCAATTGTAGATCCGATTGCCAAAGCGCAGCGGCGCGCCAACGATCAGGACGGTCATCAGGGACGAGGATGCCTCGACGACGGCCACAAGCCCGCGCTCGACCGCATCGAGCAGCGGATCCTGCTTCACGAGATCTTCGATTGCATAGCCGGACAGGCCGAGCTCGGGAAACACGGCAACTGCCACCGACTGCGCGTGGCAGTCCTTCGCCGCCGCCAGAACCGCAGCTGCGTTGGCCGTCGGATCAGCCACATGAGAGGTGGTGACGCAGGCCGCCACGCGCGCAAATCCGTGGGCATAGATCGAGTGGAAACTCATCGAGCAAAGTCCCTTTGTCTCGTCGCGACCGGCCTCCGCCAGCTCTGGACTCCATTTAACCCATCGACATGGCCCCGTGCAGGTCATTCAACGGCATGCATAACGGATTTGCAGCTTCGCTGCCCGGCCGTGCCCTTGAGGCAGTCTCAGGCTCTGCGCGCCAGCATGCCGGGCAGATCGTCGCGCAGCCACTCGGCGATCCGGGGCCAGGCATGGGCGTGGGTCCGCGCGCCCATGAACAGGCCAAGATGGTTGCTGGGCTGGGAGGCCGCCGCAATGAAGGCCGGCGGTGTGCCGAGCAAGCCGGCGGTGGCGAGCGCCTGCGCAGCCGGCACGACGTCGTCATCGAGTCCGGCCAAAAGGAAGACCGGCGCCTTCACGTCCTTCAGATCAATCCCGCGGCCGAGTGCCGTGAACTGGCCGCGCGCGATCCGGTTCTCCCGGAAAATCCAGTTGACGATCTCGAGATAATAGGTGCCGGGCAGATTGAGGGGCTCGGCATTCCAGCGCTCGAAGCGCGCCAGCAGCGCCGCACCGTCCTCGCCGGAGAGGTCGCTCTGCAGCGCCGTCGCGATGTCGTCGCGGCTCGGTGCCTTCGACCAGACCCGCAGCATCTCTTCGCCGCTGACATTGCCGCCGCCGCGGGCGACGAGCTGGTCGTAGACCATCTCCGGCGCGTTGCGGGCGAGCTGCGACAGCCTGGAGTCAATGGAGAGGTCGACGGGCGCGCCAGCCAGTACCAGCCGCCGCACCTTGGCGGGAAAGCGCGCCGCATAGAGCAGCGAGAGCCAGCCACCCTGGCACAGGCCGACGAGATCGACCGGCGCGCCGATTTCGTCGATGGCGACGTTGAGATCACCGAGATAGCTGTCGATCGAGAGATAGCGCATGTCGAGTGCGGCCGAGCGCCAGTCGGTGAGATAGACCCGGTCGATGCCGCCATTTTGCAGGGACTGCACAACGCTGTGGCCGGGCGCGAAGTCGGCGATCAGGGCCCGGTGCAGCGCATAGGGCGCGCAGACCAGTGCCGGCTGGCCGGCCCCCGTCCGCGCGCAATTACGCAGGCGCATGGTCGCAAGCTCCAGCGCGACGGAGTTGGGCGTGGTCCAAGGCAGGCTGCTGTCGGCCAGCTCCGACGGGCCGCGCTCGAGCCATCCAAAGCAGGCGTCCATGGCAATCCGCGCCGCAGCGAACGGCCACAGCAGCGGGTCATCCGGGACCGGCTCCGGTGCGCGCAGCTGTTTGCCGGTCTTCTCCGCCATGGCTATCCCACGGTCCTCACAGGAAGGCCTCGAAGCTGACGAGCGAAATACCGCGCTCGCGAAAACTCTGATGGGTCGCGGCCACCGAGCCGTCGAGATCGATGCCGCGGCAGGCGTCCTCGATGACGGCGACCTCGAACCCGGCCTTGCGGGCATCGTCCGCCGAGAAGCGAACGCAGAAGTCGAACGCGAGGCCGGCGACGAAGACGGTGTTCAACTCGCGTTCGCGCAAATATCCGAGCAGGCCGGTCGGCGTTGTCCTGTCGTTCTCGAACAGCGCCGAATAGGAATCGATGCCGCGCCGAAATCCCTTCCGCACCACCAGATTTGCGCGGGTGACGTCGAGATCGCGATGAAATTCGGCGCCTGCGGTGCCCTGCACGCAATGGCTCGGCCACAGCACCTGGACGCCGTAGTCGAGCACGATGGTCTGGAACGGCTGTTTGCCCGCATGGTTCGGCGCAAAGGAGACATGATCGCGGGGATGCCAGTCCTGGGTCAGCACCACATTGGCGAATTTTTGGGCGATCCGATTGATGGCGGGGACGACCTTCTCGCCGCCGGGCACGGCGAGCGCCCCGCCCGTGCAAAAATCGTTCTGCACGTCGATGACCAGCAGCACGTCGCGGTCGGAAATCTTCATCGCAAGGTCCATTCCAGGCCATCTGCGCGAGCGGCGCCGAAGGCACGTCTGCAGTGTCGATCTTCCCGGGCTGCTTCGCAACCAACGAGAAGGTGCGGCGATCTGCGCGAATGCGCCCCGTCGGTCCCGGGATGCAACGGTTTGGGCTGATGCGTGTTGACTAGATCCACCCGGGGACGGATTCTGACAGCCGTTCGCGTCTTGCGATCGGATAGAGCGGAGGAAGCGGTTCCCGCAGCCGGAAACGCTGCGGCAGCCATACGCACATGACCATCGGCAAGACAGGACAGATTCTTCTCGCCGATATCGGCGGCACCAATGCGCGCTTCGCGCTCAGTCAGGGCGATCAGACCGGACCGATCGACTACGTCAAAGTGGCAGACTTCCCGACCGTCCGGGAAGCCATTGCCGATGTTCTCGCGCGTCGCTGCCACGGCCAACCGCCCCCAAGGGCCGTGCTGGCCGTCGCAGGACCGGTGACCAACAACCGCTGCGTCATGACCAACAGCCCATGGGTCATCGACGGCAACGAGCTTCAGCCGGCCCTCGGCTTCGACAGCGTCCATGTTCTTAACGATTTCGAGGTGGTGGCCTGGTCCCTGCCCGCCCTGCAGCCCGCCGACCTGATCCCGCTCGGCGGACAGGATGGCCTTCCCGGAGAGCCGTTGCTGGTGGTTGGCCCTGGAACCGGCTTTGGCGTGTCCTGCCTGGTCGAGCGCCACGGCTCACGGCTGGCCGTCGTCACCGAGGCAGGCCACGCGACCCTGCCGGCGGAGGACGAGCGCGAGGAACGCGTGATCGCGTGCATGCGCCGACGCCTCGGCCATGTCTCCATCGAGCGTGGCGCGTTGTCCGGTTCGGGCCTGCAAAGCCTGTACGAGGCGCTGGCCGAGGTGGAAGGCGCTCAGGTGCCGCATCGCGATGCTGCCGCCATCACGAAGGCCGCCCTGGAAGGCAGTTGCGAGCTCAGCCGCAAGACGCTGGAGATGTTTTGCGCCATCCTCGGCTCGGTCGCGGGCAATCTCGCGGTGACCTTCGGCGCACGCGGCGGCGTTTATATCGCCGGCGGAATCGTGCCGCGCTTTCCTGACTTCCTCGCAGCCTCCGCATTCCGGGCGCGCTTCGAAGCCAAGGGACGCTTCCAGGACTATCTGCGCGACATCCCGACCAGACTGGTCACGAAACCTGATGCGAGTTTCCTCGGCCTGACGATGTTCGCGGAGCACAACCAGCCTTAAACGGCGCGCGCCTCCGTCCGCGGGTTCCAGTCATGCACAGCTGATTGCGCGGCACGCGCGCGCGACGCGGGATCGTGCTTGCGCGCACGTCCCGGATGAGAAACAATCCTAGCTTGTGCGTGGCGTAGTTGCGGGGGCGTGACATGCGTAAGCAGGATCTGGGTTTCGACTATCACCGCTATCACCGCCTGCTGCTCGAGGCGGACGACGAGGGCAAGCGGCTGGCCCTGATCGAGCTCTTGATCGAGGAAAAGGCGCGTGACCGCCTCGCAGCCCAGCGCGCTTCGGACCGCGCCGCCATGACGGCCCACACCATCGCCACGGTGCTGAAGAACGGGCGCCACTGAAACGCGTGATCGCACTCCAGTGCCCGAAAATGCGGTATCGATTGCGATTTCGTTAACGATCCCTCGAAAGCTCGCGTCAAACTTTTTGCTCTAGGAGTTCCCCACCTGATCCAATTCAGGGGCAACAAAGGGGGGAATGAACATGAGCATGATTTCGATCGCCGCGATGCCGGCCACCAGCGAAACGCGTTTGGCCGATTCTTCGTTTTCTTCGTTCAAGACCATCTTGCTGTTTTGCTGCACGGGCCTGGTCGCCTCGTTCGGCCTGATGGCGCGCGGCATCGATCTCGGCGCCGGCCTGATGTGAAGCCGCGACGAATTCCGTCGCGAAATGGCCGCCCCTGTGGGCGGCCATTTTCATTTTGGTCTCAGTTCGGCGTCTTCGCTGCCGCTTCCGGAAACATCGAATCGATCATCGCCTTGAGCTGATCGATCGAAATCGGCTTGCGCAGGATCGGCCGGCGCCTGAGCAAGGACGGCAGCAGCTCCGGACCGTAGCCCGTGGCGAACAAAAACGGCTTCCCGCGACGCTCGATCAGATCGGCGACCGGATCGACGTAGAGGCCCTTGAGATTGATGTCGAGGATCGCAAGATCGTACTGCGCGGTCATGGCGAAAGCGCTGGCGTCCCGAACATTATCCGCTTCCGCGATGACGTGGTGGCCGAGTTCCTCCACCATGTCCGTCATCATCATCCGGATCAACGTCTCGTCTTCGACCAGGAAAACGGAGAGTCCGTCCGCCATATCAACCCCGCCCATCAGCTTCCCAAGCTAATCATAACCGAATCGCGAAGAGGATTCACGAATTCGTGGCGGGGTCCGTTAATTCGACCCGCCCGATCCGATTCCACTTGATCAATCCAATCCTCGTTCGTGGCTGAGCCGCACCATCTCCTGCACGAACACCTGCTTTTGTTTGTCATCGAGGCTCGAATAGAGGGGCTCGGCGGCGTCGGCGACATTGCGCTGGTCGGCAGCGCGGTCGATCAGGAATTGGGCCTCGTTGCGCATCTGCTCGACGATGTCGTCGGGAGGATCCCGCTTGGCGCGCGCAACCCGCAGGTTGAGCCGCTCGGCACCGTTATGCCCGAGGTAGTGCATGGCGCTCGAGAAACCGTACCAGTGCTTCTCCTGCTCGGGCGTGAGGTTCAGCTCGGTCTTGATCCGCTCGATATAGGAGTCGCTGTTGGTGACGATCTGGTCGGCGGTCAATTGCGGCGCGCCGGTCTGGGTGAGGACCGTGACATCCTTGTCCTGCGGCGCGTTCTTCGCCTCCTTGCTCGCCTTGGCGCCCTTGCCCGCCTTGGCGCTCTTGGCATCTTTGTCCTTGCCGGCGCCCTGCTTGGCGTCCTTGGCCGCATCCTTGCTTGCATCCTTGCTCGGATCTCTGGCGGCAGGCGCCTGATTGCCATTATTGCCAACGCCGAGCACGCCGGTGAAAACACCGACCACGCCGCCGATCGCGCCGCCAAGCACGCCGCCGACCGGACCCGCCGCCTTGTTCCCGGCCGCCGCTCCTTCCTGAACCCCTTTGACCAGGCCTTGAGCGTTCGCCACCGCGGCTGCGCCGAGCAGCAACACGAAAACGGACCCCAGCGCGAACCATCGTCGCAGGTAAAGCCGCGCGGGCGGCGCCGGGTTGATCATTCTGGTCTCCATCTCGATCTGATTAGGCTCTTGGGGATGAGAACCACCCGCCAGCTGCAACTCTATCGTTTTCACCGCTTCGAGGTCTAGGCGCCGACAAATGCTATCCACGCCCGAAAAGTGTTTGCCGCGAGGTGCTTATGCAGGCTCCTTGGAAACTGCGGCGTAATTGCGCACATGTCGGTCGGGCGCGCCAGCGCCAAGTGTGCGTCGCAAAACAACCGGCCGTGGTTCATGGTCCGCGCATGAGGTCGAGGGCGCTGCCGCGTTCCCGGACACAACGTTAGTTCTAGGCGCAAGCCGTTCGGTTTTCTCGACAGACGCAATCAATCATGATCTGATCGCGCTACCAATTTGCCTTCGAAGCCGACGGCATCAACAAGAAACGTCGAACAAGAAACTTTCGAAAAGAAAATCAAAAGCAGAACTCGGAAGAGTTCAGAGGAACGCCAGAACAATAAAACACCCAAGCGAGGAAACGAGATGTCACGCAAGACACTGACGCGACGTCAATTTGTGGCTGCCACTGCAATGTCCTCCGCGGCGCTGATCACGGCGCCCTATGTCCGAGGCGCTTACGCCGCCGGCAAGCTCTCGATCGGCTTCTGGGACCACTGGGTGCCCGGCGCCAACGATGCCTCCACCGCGCTCGTCAAGGAATGGGGCGAGAAGGAGAAGGTCGAAGTCTCGATCGACTACATCACCAGCAACAACAAGAAGATCGAGCTGACGGCAGCGGCCGAAGCCCAGGCCAAGTCCGGTCACGACATTCTCCAGATGCCGAGCTGGTGGCCGCACGCCTATTCCGAGAATCTCGAACCGCTCAACGACGTCATGGAGCCGCTCATCAAGCAGAACGGCGAGGTGAACGACACCGTCAAATATCTCGGGCGGTCGGGCGGCAAATGGCTCGCAGTGCCCGCGACGCCGGGAAGCCAGATCAAGGGCCCCTGCTCCCGCATAGATCTCATGAAGAAACACGCCGGCATCGACGTGCAGGAGATGTATCCAGTCGGCGCTCCGCCGAAAGCAGACAACTGGACCATGGAGACGTTCCTGAAGGCGGCCGAGGCCTGCCACAAGGCCGGCTTCCCCTTCGGCATCGGTCTCGGCGAGACCACCGACAGCGTCGACACCGCCGGCGCGATCTTCCAGTCGTTCGGCGCCGAGCTCGTCAACGCCAAGGGCGATATCACCGTCAAGACCGATGCAGTGCGGCAGGCGCTCGAATTCTACAAGAAGCTGATCGCCGTCCTGCCCACCGACGCGCCGTCCTGGGACGATGCCTCCAACAACAAATGGCTGATCTCGGGCCGCGGGGCGATGATCCTGAATCCGCCGAGTGCCTGGGCGGTCGCCAAGCGCGACGCACCGCAAGTCGCCGAACAGTGCTGGACGCACGGCTTCCCGTCCGGTCCGAAGGGACGTTTTGCGCCCTTCCTGCCGTACTTCTGGGGCGTCTGGGCCTTTGGCAAGAACAAGGAAGCGGCCAAGAGCTTGCTTGTTCACCTGTCCTCGCCGGCGGCGATCGAGAAGTTCGTCGCGGCAAGCGGCGGGTACGATCTCCCGGCCTACGCGAACATGACGAAGTTCAAGACCTGGGCCGAGGAAGGGCCGCCGAAGGGCACGCTCTTCCACTATCCGGATCCCTACAAGCAGCAGACGATGTCGATCGCCGCGTCTCCGGCGCCGCCGAAGATCGCCCAGCAGATCTACTTCCAGGCGACGCTGACCAAGATGGCGCTGCGCTTTGCGCAAGGAGAGAAGTTGGAAACCGCGCTCGCCTGGGCCGAAGGCGAGTGCGAAGGCTTCATGCGAACCTGAGCCGGGTATGTGCCATGGCGGTTCACGCTTCGCGCGTGAGCCGCCGAGGCCCCACTCGCTCGATCCGCTTGCCGAATGAAGCCGACGGCTGCGCCGGCTTCGCCGTCCTACATGTCCTGCTACGTGTCCTGCAAAAGAGGCTAACGTCATGGCCGATGTCGTCGTTGAGCAAGGCCGTCCCGCTCGAGCTGCGAGCCCGCGCAAACGGGCGAGCCTGCGCAATGCAATGGGACGGAAATCGACCGTCGCGTTCTTCCTGACGCTGCCGCTGATCCTCCTGATCGCCCTGCTCGTGCTCTATCCCGCCTTCTATTCGGTCTACCTGGCGACGCTGAACAAGGCGATGACGAAGTTCGTCGGTCTCAGCAACTTCACCTTCCTGTTCAAGCGCGAAACGTTCTGGATGGTGGTGAGACAGTCCTGCATTTTTGCGATTACCGCCGTGGTCTTCAAGGCGCTGATCGGCTTCATCGTCGCGCATTTCGTCCACAACATTCCCGGCAAGAAGCAACGTAAATGGCGCGGCATGCTGCTGGTGCCTTGGGTGATCCCACCGGCGATGAGCACGCTGGCATGGCTGTGGCTGTTCGATCCCTCCTACAGCGCCTTCAACTATACGCTGTCGTTCTTCGGCATCGGTCCGATCCCGTGGCTCGGTGACACCTTCTGGGCGCGTTTCTCCGTCATCCTCGTCAACGTCTGGTACGGCGCGCCGTTCTTCCTGATCATGTACCTGGCCGCCTTGAAATCCGTACCCGACCAGCTCTACGAAGCCGCAGCGATCGACGGCGCCAATTGGTGGCAGAAGATCTGGCACATCACCCTGCCGATGATGCGCAACATCATCGCCATCACCACGCTGTTCTCGCTGATCGTCACTTTCGCCAATTTCGACATCGTGCGCATCCTCACCTCCGGCGGTCCGCTGGACCGGACGCATTTGTTCGCCACCTGGGCGTTCCAGGTCGGCATCCAGAGCAGCGACATTCCGCTCGGCGCCTGCGTCTCGCTGTTCATGGTGCCGATCCTCGCCGTCGCAGCGGTCTTCATCCTGCGCGATGTCAACAAACGTGGGAACGAAGCCTGATGAGCACGCTCGCAATCGACAAGGCCGGACCGACACGCAAGGTCAAGCTTCGAAGCATGAGCCGCGACCGCACCTGGGCGTTGCGCTGGTCCTACTTTTTCCTGGTGCTGTTTGCGATCTTCTTCCTGATCCCGCCGATCTACATGCTGATCACCTCGCTCAAGAGCAGCGCGGAGATCTCGGCCGCCACCAATCCGTGGTGGGTATTTCATCCGACGCTGTCGAACTATGTGGAGCTATTGACCTCGAACCAGTTCCTGCGATTCTTCTGGAATTCGTCGATGATCTCGATCGTGGTCGTGATCGTGACGATGCTGATCAGCATTCCGGCGGCGTTTGCATTGGCGCGGATGAAGTTCTGGGGCTCGGCGACGCTCGCGACCGGGGTCTTTCTCACCTATCTGATCCCGGACAGCCTCCTGTTCATTCCCTTGTTCAAGATGCTCGCGGTGGTCCAGGACGTCACCGGCATCACCCTTCTCAACCGCTGGTACGTGCTGGTGTTCATCTATCCGACGCTGACCGTGCCGTTCTGCACCTGGATCATGATCGGTTATTTCGCCTCGATCCCGAAGGAGCTGGACGAGGCGGCTCTCATCGACGGCGCCTCCTGGCTCCAGACCCTGACGCGGATTTTCATTCCGGTTGCCCTCCCTGGCCTGATCGCAGCGACCATCTTCGCCTTCACCGTGTCCTGGGCGCAGTTCCTCTATCCGCTGGTGTTCACGACATCCATCGACCAGCTCGTGCTGCCGGTCGGCATCACCACCACGCTGATCAAGGGCGACGTCTTCAACTGGGGGCAGATCATGACCGGCGCGCTGCTTGGCGCTGCCCCGCCGCTGGTCATCTACGCCTTCCTGATGGACTATTACATTGCCGGCCTGACCGCCGGCGCCACAAAGGGTTGATGTCTTATGGCTGAGGTTGCGTTGCGGAAGGTGGTCAAGCGTTACGACGACGTCGAGGCGGTGCGCGGCATCGATCTCGACATCTCTGACCATGAGTTCATCGTGCTCGTCGGCCCCTCCGGCTGCGGCAAGTCGACGACCTTGCGGATGATCGCGGGACTCGAGGACATCACCGACGGCGACATCATGATCGGCGGGGACGTCGTCAACGACGTGCCGCCGAAGGACCGCGACATCGCGATGGTGTTTCAGAACTACGCGCTCTACCCGCACATGACGGTCGCGGAGAACATGTCGTTCGGGCTGCGGCTCAAGCACTATCCCAAGGCCGAGATCAAGGCGCGGGTGACGGAAGCCGCCCGCCTCCTCGACATCACCGACCTGATCGACCGCAAGCCGAAGCAGCTCTCCGGCGGCCAGCGCCAGCGCGTCGCCATGGGGCGGGCCATCGTGCGCAACCCAAAGGTCTTCCTGTTCGACGAACCGCTGTCCAATCTCGACGCCAAGCTGCGCGTGCAGATGCGGATCGAGATCAAGAAGGTGCACCAGAAAGTGCGCACCACGACGGTCTACGTCACCCACGACCAGGTCGAGGCGATGACGCTGGCTGATCGCGTCGTGGTGATGAACAAGGGTCGGATCGAGCAGATCGGCACCCCGAACGAGCTCTACCACAAGCCGGCGACGCGCTTCGTCGCGGGCTTCATTGGCTCGCCGGCGATGAACTTCATTCCGTGCCGTCTCGAGGACGTCGGCGGCAAGCTCAACGTCCGCCTGACGGATCGCATCTCATTCCCGTTGCCGCCGGCCCGCGCCGCCCGTTACAGCGCGCTGCCCCGATCTGAAAACCTGTTGCTCGGCATCCGTCCCGAACATCTCACGGAATCGCATGCGCATCTCGAGCCGGGTGTCGAGACCTTCGACACCGTGCTTGATGTCACCGAGCCGATGGGAATGGAGACGCTGGTCTATTTCGGACTGGAAGGCACGCCCGTCTGCGGCCGTGTCGATCCCAATGCGGGCGCCAAGGACGGAGCACCCATGCGTTTGGCGATGGACCTCAACAATATGCACCTGCTAAACGAGGCGACCGGCGCCGTCTTGTGACGGCCGGCCAAGAAACTCGCGCAGGTAGGGACGATGTCGACCAACAAGAAGAAAATTTTTGTCACGCAAACTTTGTCGCAAGGGGCGCGCGCCCTCCTCACCCAGCGAGATGATATCGAGCTCATCGAGTTTCCGAACCTGATCTCCGCCAGGGATTTCGAGGCCTTGCTGAAGAGCCACGCGCCGGTCCATGGCGTGGCGCTCGGCGCCACCGCTTTCGGCGAGACCGAGCTCGAAGCCTCGAAGGACATGAAGGTGGTGACCCGGATCGGCGTCGGTTACGACGCCGTCGACGTCCCCGCCCTCTCCCGCCGCAAGGTGCCGCTGATGGTCGCCGGCAGCGCGAACTCGCCCTCGGTCGCCGAACAGGCGCTGTTCATGATGCTGACACTGGCAAAACGCGCGCAGGAGATGCACGCCTGCGTGAAAGACGGCAAATGGGCGGACCGTCTCGGCATGCTGCCGTTCGATCTCTACGGCAAGACCGTCCTCATCATCGGCTTCGGCCGCATCGGCACCCGCACCGCCAAGCGCTGCCTGGCGATGGACATGAATGTGCAGGTCTATGATCCCTACAAGGCAGCCGCAGAGATCAAGGCAGCAGGCTGCGAGCCGGTCGCCGATCTCGATGCCGCGCTGCCTCACGCCGATTTCGTCACCATCCACTGCCCGAAGACGCCGGAGACAGTCGGCCTGTTCGATGCGGCGCGGATCGGCCGGATGAAGCCGAAATCCTACCTCATCAACACCGCACGCGGCGGCATCGTGAAGGAGGCGGCGCTGTACGACGCGCTGGTCTCGGGCAAGCTCGCCGGTGCCGGCATCGACGTGTTCGAGGTGGAGCCGCCACCGGTCAGCAACGCGCTGTTCGCGCTGCCCAACGTCATCATGGCTCCCCACGTCGCCGGCGTGACGGTCGAGGCGGTGAGCCGGATGAGCGAGCAGACCGCGCGCAACATCCTGAGTGTGCTGGACGGCGATCCTATCCGGCAGAACATCATCAATCAGGATGTCCTGGGCTGAGCGCATCTCCGGGCTAGGCGGTTCTCCTGGGCGGGCGGCTGCCCCCCGCCTTCGGAACGCCAGAATGAGTCCCATTTTGGTGCAGATCGAGCCCTCACTCAGCCTTAATCAAACCCGCGTAATAGGTCCGGCCGCGGCGGCGGTGGGACAGACTTGCCGGCCGCGTCGAGCTGGAGGATGGACCCTTGTCAGAGATCGACCCGACCGACCACGCGTTGGCGACCATCGCCAGCATCCTGGAGCATCCTGAACCCGTCCTCGTCGTGCGCGAGACCGAGACTGTCACCGTGACTGAAATGGTGGTTGCTGGTGAGCATGGGGTCGCGGACGAGCACCCGATGGTCGACGAGCATCCGGTGGTCGAGGAGCAGCCGCTGGTGCCGGAGCACGCCGACGCCGACGGCTACAGCAAGGTCGGCCCCGGGCCGATGGTGGCGATCCGTCTGAAATGGACGGTCCATCGCGGCGATGACGGCCAGTTCTACGTCCACGAGACCATCGGCGAGCAGTCCGTGCCCGTGGTCAGCGGCCCGATGACCGGCGAAGCCGCGGTGCATTTCGTCGACGCGCATGAGGACGAGGCGCATCGGCGCTTCGAAGAGCTGCGCAGCGAGATCGCCGGCCGCAGCTCGCTCGCCGATTACGAGCGCAAGGGCGAAGCCTAGCGCGCTCTCGCGCGAAGTGGATGCCGGTTCGGCTTATCGTCGTCCGAGATAATCCTTCTTCACGAGCTCGACGCCTGCGTGCCGTAACAGGTCGTAGGCGGTCGTGACGTGAAAGAAGAACTGCGGAACGCTGAAGGTCAGCAGCAGCGTCCGCCCGGTGAAGGGCAACTCGGTCCCGTTCTTCAGCCTGAAGAAGACATTCCGCTCCGCCGCAGCATTGATCTCTGCGCGCGGCAGGCTTTCGATGAACTCGATTGACGTCGCGATGCGGGCCTGGAGCCCGGCCATGTCGTGCTCCAGCACCGGCAGCGCCACCGGCTCGCGGTCGGCGAGCAAGGCCGCGGCGACCGTGGCGTGGCGACAGGCCTCGCCGATCTGTTGCGCCAGATCGTACATGTCGGGCGCCATGCGCATGCCGAGCAGGACGGCCGGGTTGAACTTCCGGGCCTCGGCATAGGCAACGCCCTTGTCGAGCAATGCGGAGAGGTTGCGCAGATACGGCACGAAGAGTCCGACCGAGGCGTCATACATTGAGATCGTCACTTCAAAATTCCCTTCAATTCCGCCTCGCCAGAGACGGGCATCTGGTCTAAATCCAGGCCTCAAGACAGGCCTCGAGAGCTGCACAATGACAGCTTGGACATGGGTGGAAAAGAGATGATCGTTCGAATGACCATTCGAATTCTGGCGACTTTGGCCGTGGTCCTGCTGGCAAACCTTTCGGCCCACGCACAGCAGACGGCGCCGTCCCGCCTCGACGAGATAGTCAAGCGCGGCACTTTGCGCGTCGGCATGACTGGCGACTACAAGCCCTTCACCTATCTCGACAAGACGACGCAGCAATTCAGTGGCTTCGATGTCGACATGGCGGAGGCACTCGGCAAGGCGCTCGGCGTCAAGGTCGAATTCGTGCCGACGGCCTGGCCGAAGCTGATGAAGGATTTCGAGGCCGATCAGTTCGACATCGCCATGGGCGGCGTCTCGGTCACGCTCGACCGGCAGAAGAAGGGCTTCTTCTCCACGCCGATCATGCGCGAGGGCAAGACGCCGATCGCGCGCTGTGCCGATGTCGGCAAATACCAGAGCATCACCGACATCGACAAGAAGGGCACCCGCGTGATCGTCAATCCCGGCGGCACCAACGAGCGCTTCGCGCGTGCCAACATCAAGGACGCCGACATCACCGTCTTCCCGGACAATACCGTGATCTTCGACGAGATCGCCAAGGGCAATGCCGACCTGATGATGACCGACGCCTCGGAGACGCGCTACCAGCAGAAGCAGCATCAAGGCGTGCTCTGCGCGGTGCATCCCGACAAGCCGTTCGATTTTTCCGAGAAGGCCTATTGGCTCCAGCGCGACATGGCGCTGAAGGCCTTCGTCGATCAATGGCTGCATATTTCGATGCAGGACGGCAGCTACAAGAAGATCTACGCCGCCTGGTTCGATTAGGGCCGCGTCCTCCTGTCGCTTGTGCCGGCCAAACTTTGGACCGGCTCCGGTGTTATTGAACCCGAAACGCAGAAGCCACGACTCATACGGTGACAGTGATCTAGATCACTTTTTGCGATCGAACCGGGGCGTATGCGTCGGTGCGGGGACCACCTGTTTCAGGAGATGCGAAATGAGGAAGCTGTTGGCCACGGCCGCATTCCTTTTGGCGAGCACCGCTGCGCAGGCGCAGTACACCTTCGACTATGGCGGGCGCACCATCCGCATTGATCCCGACCGCGGCACGGTGCAAATCCCCGGCGTCTACGACAACACCGGCCAGGGCAAGGCGAAGAAAGCCAAGAACGATGCCAAGGGGGCTCCCAAAGCGGACCCGCAGGCACCGCAACAGGCCAAGGCTGATCCGCAGCCGCCTGCCAATCCGGCGCCGGCCCCAACACCTGTCACGGCGCCGCCCGCGGCCGAGCAGGCCCCTGTCCAAGCTCCCGTCCAAGCCCCCGTGGCCGTGGCGCCTCCTGCCCCGCCAGCGCCTCCGGCCACCACGGCTAACAAGGCTCCGGCCGAAGAGGCGCTTGTGCCGCCGCCTCAGCCGGCCCCAAGTGCTGCCCCGACGGTGGCCGCAGTACCGCCCGCCCCGCCTCCACCGCCCGCCCCGACGGTCGCAGTCGCGCCGCCGGCGCCATCTCGGCCTCCCGTCCCGGCGCCTGCTCCCGTTCAGTCGGCCGCCGTCGCGCCGCCGGCTACCCCAACCGCGGCCACGCGCGACCTCAATTCACCGCTCGGCGTCTGGCTCACCGAGGAGAAGGAAGGCAAGGTCCGCATCGAGCAATGCGGCAGCAATCTCTGCGGCTACTCGGTCGATTCGAAATCGAACCAGAATGGCGAGCAGGTTCTGATCAACATGAAGCCCGGCAAGGACCAGAACAAGGACCCAAAATGGTCCGGCCGGATCCTCGATCCGAACTCCGGCTCGACCTACGATTCAACCATCGCGCTGAAGGGCACCGATCGCCTGCGCGTGCAGGGCTGCGCCTTCGGCGGCATGTTCTGCGGCGGCCAGACCTGGACGCGGGTGAACTGACTTCCCGCGACACTCTGACCGAGACAAAGGGCCCGCAATGCGGGCCCTTTTGCTTTTGCCCCTCGATTTCCGGGATGTGCGCGACATCACAGAGCCCGTCGCGCGCGTGACAGCCCTCACATCGCCGGTTCCGCGTCCGTGACACGATCCCCGCATGATCAACCCTAGGGGCGTGTCATGAACGGATTTCGCAAGGCTCTCTTCGCCACAATCATAGTCATCGCGTTGCCGGCCGCGCAGGCCAGCGCCAGCACATTCGACGGCGCATGGAATGTCCGCATCTCGTCATCGAGCGAGACCTGCGGCAACGGCTCGACCGTCGCCATCGGCATCAACAACGGTCAGATCGCCTCGAGCAGCGCAATGGTGACGGCGTCGGGCCGCGTCGCGGATGCCGGCAGCATCAATGTCACCTTGAGCACCGGCATCAAGCGCGCCGTCGGCTTCGGCCGCCTCAGCGGCACCTCCGGCTCCGGCACGTGGCGCGGCAGCATGTGCACGGGAACGTGGACCGCCGAGCGGATGTAAGGTGTCGTGCCCCGGACAAGCAGCGACGAGAAGCGTTGCTGCGCAGAGCCGGGACTCAGCAGTCCTGATGCCGTCAAAAGTTTTGGGCCCCGGATCGGCGACGCATCGCCGCGGGGCGATGCGTCTTGTCCGGGGCACGAGAGCTAGCCCAACGCGGCCCCATACTCCGCGTCGCTCACCGGCTCCAGCCACGTCGAATAGACGCCGTCGAGCGCTTCTTGCATGGCGATATGGCACATGCCGTTGGTCGGCGATCCGCCGTGCCAGTGCACCTCACCCGGCGGAATCCAGACGGTGTCGCCGGGACGGATCTCCCTGACGGGCCCGCCTTTGGTCTGAACGCGGCCGACACCGGAGATGACGTAGAGGGTCTGCCCGAGCGGATGATGATGCCAGTTGGTGCGTGCGCCAGGCTCGAACGAGACACGCGAGCAGTTCAGCCGTGCCGGCGCGGGCGCCATGATCACCGGGTCCTGCCAGACGGTGCCGGTGAAATTTTCCTTGGGCGCGCGGCGGGTCAGCCGCGTGCCTGCAACAGTGATCTCCATTGGGATTACCTCGCTTCTTTCCCGATTACTTCTTGCTTGCTGCGTAGCGCGCCTTGGTCTCGGCGTTCATGGGATAGAGGCCCGGGAGCACCGCGCCATTGTTCACCTCGTTGACGATCCAGGCTTCCATCCGCTCCTGCTCGACACCCTCGTTGAGCACTTGTTCGAGCATCGCCTGCGGGATCAGCACGCAGCCGTCCTGGTCGGCAACAACGATGTCGTTCGGGAACACCGCAACGCCGCCGCAGCCGATCGGCTCGCCCCAGCCGACGAAGGTCAGACCGGCGACTGACGGCGGCGCGGCATAGCCGTCGCACCAGACCGGCAGGTTGGTGCCGAGCACGCCCTCGACGTCACGCACGACACCGTCGGTGACGAGTGCGGTGACGCCGCGCTTCATCATGCGCGCGCATAGGATGTCGCCAAAGATGCCGGCGTCGGTGATGCCCATGGCGTCGACCACGGCGATGCAGCCCTCCGGCATTGCCTCGATCGCGGTGCGGGTCGAGATCGGCGACGACCATGACTCCGGCGTCGCCAGATCCTCCCGCGCCGGCACGAAGCGCAGCGTGAAGGCCGGTCCCACCAGGCGCGGCAGACCCGGACGCAGCGGACGCGCGCCGCGCATCCAGATGTTGCGCAGGCCCTTCTTCAGCAGGACCGTGGTGATGGTGGCAGTGGTGATGCCGGCGAGGGTCTTGCGGGCTTCGGGGGACAGCGACATGGAAACAGACGAGCTCCGGATGGGCGGGAAAGAACGCGCGCATCTTGCGGGGTGCGGGCCTTGCGTCAAGGGCCAATAGGATACCAATCATGCAGGGCCGCAGCGCAGTTATGCGTCGCGATAACAAGGGTTTATCGCCTCCCCCTGCATTAATTTATTGGACTTGCGGGCGCATTTACGCGAAGCAGGGACAAGCGGAGCTCAAGGCCGAGCCCGCGTATCTCCAGAAGCCCGATTTCGACAGCCCATGTCCGCGACGCTTCCCCCGCCCCGCCTGCTGCCCAGTGGCGACAGCGCCGTCACGGTCGAGTTCAGCCGTACCATCGACGACGACGCCAACCAGCGCGTGCTGGCGCTCGACAAGGCGCTCGCAGCGAGTCCGATCGATGGCATCACCGAGTCCGTGCCGACCTATCGCTCGCTGCTGGTGCATTACGATCCCGGCAAGATCGGCTTTGATGAACTTGGCGAAAAGCTGCTCGCGCTCGCCAGCCAGCCGCTGCCGCCGGCCACCAAGGCCCGCCGATGGCGAATTCCCGTCGCCTATGGCGGCGAGCACGGCATCGACCTCGAGGACGTCGCGAAGGCGCTGAACACCACACCCGACGACATCGTCGCGCGCCACGTCGCCGGCGACTACAAGGTTGCCATGATCGGCTTCACGCCGGGCTGGTCCTATCTCAGCGGCCTCGACAAATCCCTGCAGATGTCGCGGCGGCAGAATCCACGGCTGCTGACGCCTGCCGGCACGATCTCGATCGGCGGCATCCAGGCCGGAATCCAGTGCCTGGCGGCCCCGAGCGGCTGGCACCTGCTCGGCCGCACGCCGGTGCGGACCTATCAGCTCCACCGCAATCCGACCTTCCTCACCGAACCCGGCGATCGCGTGACGTTTTTCGCGATCGACCACAAGACATTCGAGGAACAGGACCGCGCTGCCGAGGCCGGCGAGATCATTGCCGAGCAGGTGGTGGCATGAGCCGGCTCGTGATCGCCAGCATCGGGCCCGCAAGCTCGGTCCAGGACGGCGGACGCCATGGCGCGCAACGCTATGGCCTGACGGTCAGCGGAGCGATGGACCGCCTGTCGCTCGCGGCGGCGAACACGCTTGTCGGCAACGAACCGTTCGCAGCCGCTGTCGAGGTCGGCCCGTTCGGCGCCGCGTTCACCGCGCGCGACGGTGCCGTGCGCGTCGCGATCTCAGGCGCGCCGCGCAATGCGGACATCGCCGGCAGTCCGGTCGCCACGGACACATCGGTGACGCTGAAAGACGGCGAGACGCTGACGCTGGGTTTTGCTCGCGGCGGTGCGTTCACCTATCTGGCGATCGAAGGCGGGATCAAGGGCGAGCCGGTGTTCGGCAGTCTCGCAGTCAACGCCCGTGCCGGTCTCGGCAGCCCCTACCCGCGCCCGCTGCAGGCCGACGACGAATTCAGCGTCGATGCCGCAAGCGGTGCACCGGAACAGCGCATCGAACTGCCGAAGCCGTCGAGCGGTCCGATCCGCGTCCTGCTGGGTCCGCAGGACGACGAGTTCGACGACGCCAACAAGGCGCTGTTCCTCGACAGCGAGTGGAAGATCTCGGCGACCTCCGATCGCATGGGCTACCGGCTGGAAGGTCCCGCGATCAAGCATCTGCACGGCCACAACATCGTCTCCGACGGCACGGTCAACGGCAGCATCCAGGTGCCCGGCAACGGCGCGCCGATCGCGCTGATGATGGATCGCGGCACCTCCGGCGGCTACCCGAAGATCGCGACCGTGATCACGGCCGACGTCGGCCGTCTCGCGCAGACCTCAGCGGGAACGGCGTTCCGCTTCAAGGCGGTCAGCATGGCCGAGGCGCAGGACGAGGCGAAGAAATTTGCGCAGCTGATCCGCAACCTGCCCGATCGCCTGCGTTCTGCCGACACCGTGGCGCTCAACATCGAAGCGCTCAGCGATGCCAACGTCGCGGGCTATGCTGTCAGTGCCGTCGACGCCGGGACCTGGCAGGTCGCGGCCGAGCCGTAAACGACAAGACGACCAGAGACGGAGAGCAACCCATGAAGACGATCGATCTGAATTGCGATCTCGGCGAAGGTTTTGGCGCTTGGGAGATGGGCAATGATGCCGCCATGATCGAGCTGGCGAGCTCGGTCAACGTCGCCTGCGGCTTCCACGCGGGCGACCCCGACATCATGCGCCGAACGGTCGAGCTGGCGAAGGCGCGCGGCGTCTCGGTCGGCGCGCACCCTGGCTATCGCGACCTGCACGGCTTTGGCCGCCATCCGATCGCGGGTCTGAAGGCCTCCGAGATCGAGAACCTCGTCGCCTACCAGATCGGCGCGCTGCAGGCGATCGCGACCGCGGCCGGCCACAAGGTAACGCATGTGAAGGCGCATGGCGCGCTCTCCAACGTCGCCTGCGAGGACGACATGACGGCGAAGGCGATCGCCGCCGGCATCAAGGCGGTCGACCCGAGCCTGATTTTCGTCGTGCTCGCCAATTCCAAGCTGGTGAAGGCCGGCGAAGCCGCCAATCTGCCGATGGTGCACGAGGTGTTCGCCGACCGCGCCTATGAGGACGACGGCAATCTCGTCTCGCGCAAGAAGCCCGGTGCAGTGCTGCATGACGCCAAGGCCATCGCCGACCGCGTGGTGCGCATGGTGCAGGACGGCGCGGTGGTCTCGGTCACCGGCAAGGTCATCAAGATGCGCACCGACACGGTCTGCATCCACGGCGATACGCCGGGCGCCGTCGACATCGCGCGCGGTCTGCGGCAGGCTTTGAAGGATGCAGGGATCGAGGTCGCGCCGTTCAAGCGCGGAGCGTGATCAGAACGGGTGTACCGACAGCGTGCCGAACACGATCGCGGCGATGACGGCGAAGGCGCTGTACATTGCGGCATGATGCACGCTCGCACCGGTCCGCCGCGAGAGCGAGCGCGCGTAGAAGTGCAGCCTGGCTTCCGCCGATAGTTCGCGCATGGTCGATCTCCAACGCCCCATTCGGACGATTATGAAGGATCAACCGGGGTGGCGGGCAAGAGACCGGCGGAAATAGCGATGCGGGTTCTCTGAAAACCCCCCATCGCAGGAGCAAATTCTCCTCGCCCGCCACTTCCGAGAATCTTATTCGCTCAAATCCGAGCCAGTTGGAACCGGCTCGGATGACCGTAGGATGACATCTAGTAGACGTCAGCCTGGAAGCGGCCCGTCTTCTTGAGTTCTGCGACAAAACTGACGGCTTCGTCGGTCGAACGCGCCCCGAATTGGGCGACGATATCGACCAGTGCACGCTCGACGTCCTTGGCCATGCGTTTGGCATCGCCGCAGATGTAGAAATGCGCCCCCTCGGCGAGCCACGTCCACACCTCGCGGCCGACCTCGCGCATGCGGTCCTGCACATAGAACTTCTTCTCGCCGTCGCGCGACCAGGCCAGCGACATACGCGTGAGCAGGCCCGAGGTCTTCATCGCGTTGAGCTCCTCCTGGTAGAAGAAGTCGCAATCGCTGCGCTGATGGCCGAAGAACAGCCAGTTCTTGCCAGGCGCACCGGTCGCCTTGCGGTCGAACAGGAAGGCGCGGAACGGCGCAATGCCGGTGCCGGGGCCGATCATGATGATCGGCGTCTTCGGATCCTGCGGCAGGCCGAAATTGTGCGCCTTCTGCACATAGACCTTGAGCTTCTCGCCCTCAGCGATGCGCTCGCCGAGGAAGGTCGAGGCAACGCCGATGCGCTTGCGTTTGCCGATCACGTAGCGCACGGAATCGACCGTCAGCGACAGCTTTCCAGGCGTCGCATTGTGCGAGGACGAGATCGAATAGAGCCGCGGCTGCAGCGGCTCGAGCGCCTCCACGAAGGCTTCGGGATGCGGCCGCGTGCCCGAGAACTTCTGCAGCGCCGCCATGACGTCGAGCGTTGCGGCATCGCCATCGGGATCCTCGCCCTGTGCCAGCGCCCGCGCCTTCTCGCGCTGCGCGCCGCCGGTGATGAAGGAGAGCAGTTCGAATAGCGTGTCGGGCGCCGGCGACAACGAGACGTCGTCGATCAGCACCTCGCGCAGCGTCTTGCCGTTGACCTTCGTGGTGTGGGAGGCACCGAGCAACGCGATGACCTGGTCGACGAGGCCGAGCTCGTTCCGCGCGAACACGCCAAAACTGTCACCGACGACGTAGTCGAGTTTGCTCTCGGAGAGATCGAACTCGACGTGATAGGTTTCCTTCTCGGACTTTCCCTTGTTGAGAAGACGGCGCGACAGGAAGGTCGCCGCAACGGGGTTGTCCCGCGAGCGGCCGGGCTCGGCGATCGTCACGGTCACGGCGGGGGCCGCCACCGCGTCTTGCTTGTCAGCCGGCTTTGCCGCCGGCGCCTTATCCAGCTCTTCGTGCAACGACTTCAGCATCCGTGCGGTTTCCTTGCCACCGGGGACGCAGAGGTTGAGGCGCGCTTCACTGCGGCTCGCGATCGCCTCCGAATAGTCGTGGCAATTGTAGCCGCACTGCCCGCAATCCTGCTGCGCCATCGCCGCCATCATCTTGCGCCGCACGGGACGGCCTTCGGCGAGCTTCATCCGATCGGCGATCGGCATGGTCTGGTCGTGCCACGGCGCTTCACCGTCGTCACCGTCACCAGCCTGCATGACCGCGGCGCCCTGCTCCGCCGACAGCGGCGTGGCCGCCTCAGGCGACAGCAGCCCGGCAAAGAAGCCGTTCAGCCAGGAGCGTTGCGCGTCGGAGAACGGGGCGCTCGTGGGAATAATGTCGAGTTTGGGTGGAGGGCTGATCTGGTTCATGAGGACACCTCGGCATCGGCAAGCTTGCGCAGCGTCTCGCCGTCGTGGCGGCGCGCAAAGGACAGGAAGGTTTCGTCAGGAGACGAGCGATGGGCGATATAGGCCTTGAGCAGCCCTTCGACCGTCTTCGGCGCGTCCTCGGCCTTGAGGTCGTGATAGACCTCCTGACCGACGTCGGCGTCAGGACCGAACCCGCCGCCGGTGAAGAGATGATAGCCCTCCACCGTGTCCTCCTCGTTGACAGGCACGCGCGCCCCGATCAGACCGATGTCGCTGATGTAGTGCTGGGCACAGGAATGGTGGCAGCCGGTGACGTGGATGTTGACCGGCTTGTCCATCTCGACGCGCGGCTCGCACCATTCGCCGATCTCGGCGGCGTGACGCTTGGTGTTGGAGGCGGCAAAGCGGCAACCGGCATTGCCGGTGCAGGCGATCAGGCCGGCGCGGATGTGCGAGGCCTCGGCCGCGAGCCCGATCTGCTTGATCGCCGCAACGGCAAGCTCGACATTCTCGTCACGCACCCCTGATATCAGCAGGTTCTGCCAGACGGTCAGACGGATCTCGCCGTCACCGAGGTCCAGCGCCACCTTGGCGAGACCCCGCATCTGATCGCAGCTGATCTTGCCGAGCGTCAGCGACACGCCGATCCAGTTCAAGCCGTCCTGCTTCTGCTTGTGCACGCCGATATGCGCCATGCGGTCCGCGGCCGGCCGCGGCGCAAACGCCTCTTCCGTCACGCGCGTGAACGGCGTCTTCAGCCGCTCTTCGACCAGCTTGAGAAAGCCGTCATGGCCCATGGCGTCGAGCACGTATTTCAACCGCGCCTTGTTGCGGTTGGTGCGGTCGCCGTGCTCGATGAAGACGCGCACGATGGCGTCGGCAACGGCGGTAGCGTCTTCAGGCTTGACGACGATGCCGGAATATTTCGCAAAGTCCTTGTGGCCGGTGATGCCGCCGAGGCCGAGGCGGAACCAGATCCCGGGTTCGACGCCGAACCCATCCTTCACCTCATACGCCGTGAAGGCGATGTCGTTGGTCTCCTCGAGCACCGCGATCTTGCCGGCGCCGTCGAAGGCGACGTTGAACTTGCGCGGCAAGCCATACAACGAGCGATCGTTCAGGATGTGGTAGTGCCACTCGCGCGCATAAGGCCGCGTGTCGATCAGCTCCTGCGGATCGATGCCCGCCGTCGGCGTTCCCGTCACGTTGCGGATGTTGTCGGCGCCGGAGCCGCGCGAGCACAGGCCGAGATCCTGTATGCCCTCGATCAGCTTCACGGCGTTCTTCGGCGGGATCTCGCGAAGCTGGAGATTGGCACGCGTCGTGACGTGGCTGTAGGGCCCGCAGGTTTCATCGGCGAGGTCGGCAAGGCCGGACAGTTGCCAGTGCTTCATGATGCCGTTCGGAATGCGCAGACGGCACATGTAGGAGTCCTGCGTCGGCGCGACGTAGAAGATGCCGTAATAGCGCCAGCGGAAATTGTCCGCCGGGCTTGGCGGCGTATTATCGAGCGCCTGCTGGCGGAGACGCGGATAGGCATCGAAGGGATGCTCGTCGCGCTTGACCTTCTCCTGGTCGGCGAGCTTCTTGCCCGCGGCGATCACCTTGTCCTGCGCCTTGATGTGCACGGCATCGGGACCGGTCGGCTCGGCGTTCGCCTTGCCGGCGCCGCCGCCGAGACCGCGACCGACGCGACTGATCTGCAGACCGGTCGTGAAGCCTTCAAGGTAGCGTTTCTGGTCGTCGGTAAAGTCGACTGAGACGGTGTCGAGTTTCATGGTCAGTAACGAAGCTCCTGCGGCCACCTGGGTGGTATCGACGGAAAGTGCACGACCCGCGAGGAGCTCGGCTGGCTCGAGAGCCGGCTGCGCACCCAGCGGTCCGAACAGCTTCGTTGCTGGGGACTGGCGCAGCAGGCATCTGTGACAGGCTGGCCGCACTGCAACATTCAAGTTGCGTGCCAGCTTCGATGAAATGAAAATGTGTGAGGTATCAGGTAATTAAGAGCGCGCCGGGGAACTCTGGGCTCCGGAACTCTTATGAAATTCGAGCAGTCGGCCTAAAATTTAGACTCGGATCTCCAGCGCTCAAAAACGATGCAGACCCGAATCACACCTTCCAGCGGCCCACCTCGAAGGCCTCGAGATGCCCCCGAATATTGGCGGGATCGAAGGCGGGGCCGGCGAATGCGCCGAATGCCGCGGGGGCTTGGGCGGGCGGCCGGCGCCCGAGGGCGCCGTCGTAGAGATCGGGCCTGAACACGGCCATCGCCGTCTTGACGCCGTCGGGCGTCAGCGTCGTCTGCCCCCAGCGCACCATCTGCGCATAGAGCCAGGCGGCCTGGACCGGATCGGGGCGCCCTGCTTCCTCGCGTCCCACCAGGAGGTAGCTGCCGCTCTCGCGAAAGGTGCCGTCCGGCGAAATCTTGAGGCGCCCCGTGAGGGTGCGCTGGATGACTTCGGCATCGACGCCGATCCGCTCCGGCTGCGCCAGGATCTGCGCCGCTTCGGTCCGGTTTTCGGGATGCTCGATGAACTCGGCGGCTTTCACCGCCGCGCGCACCAGGCTGGCTACCACGTCGGGATTCTTGTCGGCCCAGACCTGGCGGAGCGCCAGCACCTTCTCCGCCGCATGGGCCAGGATGTCGGAGACGAAATGCAGGATGTGGCCGATCCCGAGATCGACCGCGATCGAATTCCAGGGCGCACCGACGCAGAACGCATCGACATGCCCATTGGCAAGACTGTCGACCATATAGGGCGGCGGCAGCACGACCAGCCGCACGTCCTCGTCGGGATCGACGCCGGCCGCCGCCATCCAGAACCGCAATTGATAATTGTGGGTCGAGAACGGGAAGGTCATGCCGAAGGTCAACGGATCGGCCCCAGCCTTGCGCCGCTTGGTGACCACGCGCGCCAACGCTTTTGCCGTGGCGAGCGGATCGAAGCGGTCGCCGTCGATCTCCTCCATCAGCGCGGTATGAAGCGCCGGCGAGACCGTGATCGCGTTGCCGTTGATGCCGAGATTGAAGGGCGCCGCGATCGGCACCTTGACGTGGCCGAGCCCGAGCGAGGACGCAATCGCGACGGGAGCGAGCAGATGCGCGGCGTCGAACAAGCCGATATTGAGCTTGTCGCGGACGTTGGACCAGGAGACCTCGCGGACCAGTTCGACCTCGAGCCCTTCAGCCGCGGCAAATCCCTTGTCGACGGCAACGATCAGCGCTGCGGCATCGACCAGCGGAATGAACCCGATGCGGAGGGGAGCGGTCATTTCAGCATCTCCGACGCGGTGATGATCGACTGGGCGATCTCGCCGATTTTCTTCTTCTCGCGCATCGCAGTGGAGCGCAGCAGCACATAGGCCTCGTCCTCGGTGAGGCCTTTCACCTTCATCAGGATGCCCTTGGCCTTCTCGATGACCTTGCGATCCTCGAGCTGCGACTTGGTACGCTCCAGTTCCTCCTGGAGTTTTGCGAAGGCATTGAAGCGCGACACGCAGAGGTCGAGGATCGGCTTGATGCGCTCCTTCCTCAGCCCGTCGACGATATAGGCGGAGACCCCCGCCTCGACCGAGGCCTGGATCGAGGATGAATCGCTCTGGTCGACGAACATCGCGATCGGCCGCTTCACGGCGCGGCTGACCTGGAACATCGCTTCCAGCACGTCGCGGCTGGGGTTTTCCAGATCGATCAGGATGATGTCGGGATCGACCGCATAAATCCGGGCGAGCAGGCTCTGCATCTCGCGGATATGGACGATCTGCGTAAATCCGGCCTCCCGCAACCCTTCTTCGAGGATCGCAGCCCGGATCGGGCTTTCGTCGACGATCACGATTTTGGGCGACTGTTCGGCGCTCATTGCTCACTCACCACCAGTGATTCATCCATAGCATGCCCGCGAGCCATGCAAAGGGTTGTAATTATGGGCAATTGGGACTAGCTCAACCCTGTCAATCAGGCAGATTTGGATATGGATCAGACGGCTGCGCCGAAGGTCAGCTTCGTGTCGCTCGGGTGCCCCAAGGCTTTGGTGGATTCCGAGCGCATCATCACGCGTCTGCGCGCCGAGGGCTACGAGCTCGCCCGCAAGCATGACGGGGCCGACATCGTCATCGTCAACACCTGCGGCTTCCTCGACAGCGCCAAGCAGGAATCGCTCTCGGCGATCGGCGAGGCCATGGCCGAGAACGGCAAGGTGATCGTGACCGGTTGCATGGGGGCGGAACCCGAGCAGATCGAGCAGGCCTATCCCGGCGTGCTCTCCATCACCGGCCCGCAGCAATATGAGAGCGTGCTGGACGCCGTGCATCGCGCGCTGCCGCCCGCCCACAATCCGCATCTCGATCTGGTGCCGCCGCAAGGCATCAAGCTGACGCCGCGGCACTACGCCTATCTGAAAATCTCCGAGGGCTGCAACAACCGCTGCACCTTCTGCATCATCCCGAAGCTGCGCGGCGACCTGGTCTCGCGACCGGCCAACGACGTGCTGCGCGAGGCCGAGCGCCTGGTCGACGCCGGCGTGAAAGAGCTGCTGGTGATCTCGCAGGACACTTCGGCCTATGGCGTCGATCTGAAATACGCCGAGAGCCCGTGGAAGGATCGCCAGGTCCGCGCCAAATTCATCGACCTCGCGCGCGAGCTCGGCGAGCTCGGCGCCTGGGTCCGGCTGCAATATGTCTACCCCTACCCGCATGTCGACGAGGTCATCGCGCTGATGAACGAGGGCAAGGTGCTGCCCTATCTCGACATCCCGTTCCAGCATGCGAGCCCCGAAGTACTGAAGGCCATGAAGCGCCCGGCGGCGCAGGACAAGACGCTGGCGCGCATCAAGCGCTGGCGCGAGCAATGTCCTGATCTCGCTTTGCGCTCGACCTTCATCGTCGGCTTCCCCGGCGAGACCGATGCGGACTTTGCCTATCTCCTCGACTGGCTGGACGAAGCCGAGATCGATCGGCTCGGCTGCTTCAAGTACGAGCCGGTCGCCGGCGCCACGGCGAATGCGATCGAGAACCCCGTGCCGGAAGAGATCAAGCAGGAGCGCTACAATGCACTGATGGCGCGCCAGCAGAAAATCTCTGCGCGCAGGCTGAAGCGCAAGGTCGGCACGCGCCAGCAGATCATCATCGACGAGGTCGGCCCGACCGTCGCAAGGGGCCGCTCCAAGGCTGATGCGCCCGAGATCGACGGCGCCGTCTACCTGTCGAGCCGCCGCCCCTTGCGCGTCGGCGAGATCGTCACCGCCAAGATCGAGCGCGCGGACCAGTACGACCTCCACGGCAGCGTCGCGGGATTCTGAGATTCCGGTCGCGGCACGCCGGCAAGACCGGCGCGCCTTAGGCATTTTCCACCAGCCGGCGTTCAGGCTGGGCGTGCCCGAACTACGAGGTCATGTCGCTTCTCCCGACGCCTGCTGTTCGTCGCGTGCGGCGAACACTTCCTTGGCTGCGAACAGCCCGTTCAGCGCCGCCGGGAAGCCCGCATAGACGGCCATCTGCATCATGATCTCCACGATCTCGTCGCGAGACAGGCCGACGTTCAGACCCGCCTCGAGATGCACTTTGAGCTGAGGCGCGGCATTTCCGAGCGCCGTCAGCGCGGCGATCGTGGCGATCTCTCGATCGCGCAGGCCGAGGTCCGGGCGGCAGTAAATGTCGCCGAACGGAAACTCGATCACGTATCGTGCGAAATCCGGAGCTATGTCGGCGAGTGAGGCGACGACCTTTTCGCCGGCACTGCCGTCAATACGTGACAGGGCCCGCTGACCGCGATCGAAGCGGCTTTCGTCTTGTGTTTGGGCGTGCGTCATTTTCCTTCGTCCTCTGTTCGTCGCTGGCATAGCCGGCGATCTTGGTATCAAGGACGAGCAGGCATTCCTGGAGTTCGGCAATCTGCGTGCGTACCTGTTCCCGGTGGACTTCCAGAATCTGCCGCCGGCTTGTGCCGGTAGCGTCGCCTTCATCCCGAAGCGCCGCGTAACGCAACATGTCCCGGATCGGCATTCCCGTGGTCTTGAGCCGCCCAAGGAATGCGATCCATGTGAGGATCGATGCGTCAAAGTCGCGCTGGCCGGAGCGATCCCGGTCGGCGTATGGAAGCAGCCCGATGCGCTCATAATAGCGCAGCGTGTGCGTCGACAGGCCGGTCCGTTTTGCGAGGTCGCCGATCTTCATGTGTGCCCGTTCTCGTACTGACGCACGTACAGATACCCCTTCGAGCGCGCTCTAAGTCAAGGGGGATCGAAGGTGCAAAGATTTCGGCGCGCCGGCTGGGCGGCAGCGTCGCGGCACTCCGAGCTTCAAGATTCCGCCAGCCATTTCGGCACCCAGCGCTCCGGGCGCGGGGCGCGGGCAAGATCGGCTTGCGCCTCCGACAGCTTCGCGGGCTCGCCCTCGATGGTCGGGCGCACATCATATTCGAAGTTCGGCATGACGCGGCCGTCGGCATAGAGACCGAATTTCATGGCGTACCACAGCCCGAGCTCGGGCTGTGCGCGGCGCATCTCCTCACGCAGATCGCGCAGCAGGGATTCGATCGAGGCGGCTTCCTCGAACGGCTGCGGCCCGCGCGACAGGACGCGCGCCTCGTACTGCTTGCCGACGATCGCGACCTCGAAATGCGTCTTGTCCCAGGCGTTCTTGCCCTTGGGGAGATGCGCGGTCAGGCGCCAGCCGAGCTCGGCCATCAGGCGATGATTGGCCCAATAGTCTTCGCGCTCCCGGCTCCATCTTTCCATGAAGCCGCGAAAGTCGGGCAGCTCCGAGGGATGGTTATCGGCCGCCGCCGTCTCCCCGGTCGGCCGTCCTGTCAGCCACTGCGCGAGTTCGACCGTCTGGCATTCGACCTCGTCATGTGGCTTCAGATCGCTCCAAGCGTTGTCGAATTGCTGTGATGTCAGTTTTGCCAGCAGACCATCGAGGCTCGGCGCCAGCAGCTCGTGATCGCCCTCGGACCCAAGCCCCACGATCGGCGGATTGTCGCGGTCGAGACCCGCGCCATACCAGCCGCCAACAGCCGAGCCATCCGACAGCCGCATGAACAGCGAAAACCGGTCGCGCAAGGGACTGCCGTCAACAATAGGCGCCTGATCGGAAAACTGGCCCTGCAGCGAGAAGCAGCCGACGCTGCCCCAGGGCCGTCCCTTCAGCCAGCCGGCAAAGTCCAGCAACAGCGGCGGCGCCTCGATGCCCGGCGGAAACGCGCCGCGAATGCTGTCGAGGTCGATCGAATAAGGCGTGTCGGACAAGGCTTAAAACTATCTGGTTGGTCCCGCCCCTCTTGGTCCGAACCGTCATCCGTTCGGTTCGAGCCAATTCGCGTTCGCTGATCACAAACGCGCTAGAGACGTAATGGTTTCCAGCCGCCCATCTCTCTCCTGCCCCATGCACGCTGGGCGTGTGGTCTGCAAGGCGGCGCTTGACAAGCCCGGCCATTCGCATGTATTGCCGCGCCCCATGATCAACGCTCGGACCCATCAGCGCACCGAAATGCTCCGCCGTCGCTTCCGCGACGATGAGAGGGTGCGCCATGTCCGACGACGCCGCTGAAGCACTGAATTCAGCGTAGGTTTTCGAGAAGGCCGCACCCGCAAGGTGCGGCCTTCTTGCTTTTCGCGCCCCCTTTTCCACCCGCCTCCAGAGGAGTTCGACATGACCACCGCCACCCATCCGTATGACGCGTTGATGGACATCACCGCTCGGCCCAAGGCCGTGTTCGTTCGCGGCGCCGGCTCCTACCTCTGGGACGACAGCCGCAAGCGCTATCTCGATTTCGTACAGGGCTGGGCGGTCAACTGCCTCGGCCACTCCCCGCCCGCGATCGCCAACGCGCTTGCCGTGCAGGCCAAGCGGCTGCTGACGCCAAGCCCCGCCTTCTACAACGAGCCAAGCCTGAAGCTCGCGCAGGCGCTGGTTGCAGACAGCGCGTTCGACCAGGTGTTCTTTGCCAATTCCGGCGCGGAAGCCAACGAGGGCGCGATCAAGCTCGCGCGCAAATATGGCAGCCTGCATCGAGGTGGCGCGTACGAGATCATCAGCTTCGAAGGCGGCTTTCACGGCCGCACCTTGGCGACGATGTCGGCCTCGGGCAAGAAGGCCTTTGAGCCGCTGTTCGAGCCAAAGGTCGCCGGCTTCAAGAAGGCGAAGCTCAACGACATCGCCTCGGTCGAAAAGCTGATCAACGACAACACCGTCGCTGTGATGCTCGAGCCGATCCAGGGGGAATCAGGCGTATGGCCGGCGACCGACCAGTTCTTGCAGGAGTTGCGCGCCCTCACCGACGCGCACGGCCTCCTCCTGATCTTCGACGAGATCCAGACCGGGATGGGCCGGAGCGGCAAGCTCTTCCACTACGAGCACACCGGCATCGCGCCCGACATCATGACGCTCGGCAAGGGCATCGGCGGCGGCGTGCCGCTCGCGGCGCTGCTCGCGACCGAACGCGCGGCCTGCTTCGAGCACGGCGACCAGGGCGGCACGTTCAACGGCAACCCGATCATGTGCGCGGCGGGGCTTGCGGTGCTCGACGAGGTCAGCAAGCCGGAGTTCCTGAAGACGGCGACCGAAACCGGGCTGCTGCTCGAAAGCGAGCTGCAGAAGGTCTCGGCGCGGCATGGGCTCGGGGAAGTGCGAGGTCGCGGGCTCCTGCTCGCGCTCGACCTCAAGCTGCCGATCGCGCCCGGCATCGTCGCGCAGGCGTTCGAGGCCGGCGTCCTCCTCAACGCGCCGCAGGTGGACACGTTGCGCTTCATGCCGGCGCTGAACGTCACGCGGGCCGAGATCGCCGAGATGATCGATTGTCTCGACGGGATCTTGACCAGAGCCGGCGCGGCACGGCGGGTGGCGTAGACGGCCCGCTCTCTTCTCCGTCATGGCCGGGCTTGTCCCGGCCATGTACGCCTTGAGGCGCGGCACGAAGAGCGTGGATGCCCGGCACAAGCCCGGGCATGACGACTTCGGCAAGACGTTCTCTACGGCTTCAAGATCGACGCGCCCGTGGTCTTGCGACTCTCGAGATCGATATGCGCCTTGGCGGCGTCTTTGAGCGCGTAGGCATGGTTGATCGGCACGTGCAGCTTGCCGTTAATGACGGCGGCGAACAGCGTGTCAGCGCCTTCCAGCAACTCCTTGCGCGTTCCGATATAGTCGTTGAGCTTGGGCCGGGTCGCAAACAGCGAGCCGTGGGTGTTGAGCTCGGCGATCGAGAACGGCGGCACCGGGCCTGAGGCATTGCCGAAGGAGACGAACATCCCGCGCGGCTTCAGGCAGGACAGCGAGCCCGGGAACGTCGCCTTGCCGACACCGTCATAAACCACGTCGCAGCCCTCGTTGCGGCTGATCTGTTTGACGCGCGCAACGAAGTCTTCCTCGTTGTAGAGGATCACATGGTCGCAGCCATTGGCCTCGGCAAGCGCAGCCTTCTCGCGCGAGCCGACGGTGCCGATGACGTGGGCACCCATTGCCCTCGCCCATTGGCAGGCAAGCAGGCCGATGCCGCCGGCCGCGGCATGGATCAGCACGCGATGATGCGGCTCGACCTTGAAGGTCTTGTGCAGGAGATACCACACCGTCAGCCCCTTCAGCATCAGCACGGCGCCCTGCTCGTGGGTGATGTGGTCGGGCAGCTTGACCAGCCGCTCCCAGGGGATGTTGCGCTCCCCGGTATAGGCGCCGAGATTGTGGTAGTAGGCGACGCGGTCGCCGGGATGGAAATTCGTCACGCCCGGCCCGACCGCGACGACCTCGCCCGAGGCCTCGTTGCCGGCGATGAAGGGCAGCCCCGGCGCCTTGTAGAGGCCGGTGCGGTAATAGACGTCGATGAAGTTCAGGCCGACGGCATGCTGGACGATGCGCACCTCGCCGGGCCCGGGCGCCGGAACATCGACGCTCTCATAGACCAGGGCTTCGGGGCCTCCGACCTTGTGCACACGGACGGCTTTGGTCATCACCTGACCTCCTTTTCTCGCGGGCCAGCGAAAGACATCGCGCCCGCCTTGTCAACTCGACGCGGGCTGGAACGCCTAGACCGACGGCTTGCCGGTCTTCCTGCGGTTGCGTTTCGCTAACACGTTGAAAAACTCGACCGCTGCCGAGAACGCAATCGCGAAATAGATGTAGCCGCGCGGGATGTGGAATTGGAATCCGTCCGCAACCAGCGCGACGCCGATCAGCACCAGGAAGGCCAGAGCCAGCATTTTCGTGGTCGGATGCTCCGCGACGAACCGCGACACCGGTCCGGCCGAAATGTACATGATGAGACAGGCGATCACGACGGCCGCGATCATGATTTCGAGGTCCTGCGCCATGCCGATCGCCGTGATGATCGAGTCCAGCGAGAACACGATGTCGATGATCACGATCTGGACGATGACCCAGAAGAAAGCGTTACGAGGTGACTTCTCGCCGCCCTCGCCGTCATCGGCTTCGACCTCGCCATGAATCTCGTGCGTCGCCTTCGCAATCAGGAACAGACCGCCGCCGATCAGGATGAGGTCGCGCCAGGAGAAGCCGTAACCGGAAAACGAAAACACCGGCGCGGTCAGGCCGATCAGCCAGACCAGGAGGCTGAGCAGGATGATGCGGAAGATCAGCGCCAGCGCGAGCCCGATCTGGCGGGCGCGGTGCGCCTGCTTCTCGGGAATGCGCGAGACGATCACCGACAGGAAGATGACGTTGTCGATGCCGAGCACGATCTCGAGCGCGGTCAAGGTGAGGAGCGCGGCCCAGGCTTCGGGGCTGGTCAACAGGTGCATCATGCGAAGGATCTTGTCAGCCGGATCAATGCGTCGCTGAAGCTGATCCAGAGCGCGATCGCGCAGAGCGCGACAGTCACACCGGTGCCGACGCGAAAGTCCATCTGCAGCGTGTAGAAGGAGAGCAGAGCCCAGATGGCGATCAGCGACATCGTCAGCCAGCGCAGCCGCACGACGCGCACCGGATGCAGCACGTGGAACGGCACGAAGGTCAGCACCACCAGGGCCGCTACTAGCAGCGTCGAGAGCAGCGGCGGCCAGTGCAGCAGAAACAGATAGAACGCCGCCGCATTCCACAGCGCCGGAAAACCGCGGAAATGATTGTCGTCCGCTTTCATGCGCAGATCGGCGAAATATAATGCGCTGGTGACGATGATGGCGACGCCGAGCAGGGGAGCGGCGACCGGCAGCAGCAAGCCGCTGGCCACGATCGCATAGGCCGGCACGAAGACGTAAGTGACGAAATCGACCACGAGGTCGAGCACGTCGCCCGACCAGTTCGGCTGCACGTCCTTGACGTTGAGCCGGCGCGCGATCGGCCCATCGATCGCGTCGATGATGAGGGCGACGCCCAGCCATTGAAACATCGCCGCCCAGTGCTCACGCACGGCCTCAAGCATCGCCAGCAGCGCGATCGCCGCACCGAACGCGGTGAAGATGTGCACCGAGAAGGCAGCGGCGCGGATCGCGGGCCTGGGCTTCAGGGAATCCTCTTGGCTGTCCATGACTTCTGCTATCAGAATGACACCGGTTTGCACATAAGCCATTGCGGCGCCTGGTCGCACAATTCGTCATAAAATCAGGGAAATATGAGTGGGCTTGAATTTGCCGCGGGGCATGTCCAATGTCGTTCCATGACAGATGCATCGACACTCTTTGACGCGGCCGTGATCGGCGGCGGACCGGCGGGACTGAGCGCCGCCATCGCATTGGCGCAGGCGGGCGCACGGACCGCGCTGGTGGCGCGTCGCATGCCTTATGCCGACAATCGAACCACGGCGCTACTCGGTGCCTCCGTCGATCTGCTGGAGAGCCTCGACGTCTGGCCGCGCTGCAAGGACAAGGCGGCCGCGCTCGAAATCATGCGGCTCGTCGACGACACCGGCCGGCTGTTTCGTGCGCCGGAGGTCCGGTTCTCCTGCCACGAAATCGGCCTCGATGCCTTCGGCTACAACATCGACAACCGCTCGCTGATGCTGGCGCTGGAAGCGCGCGCGGCCGAACTGCCCGATGTCGTCCGTTTCGACGACGAGGCCGAAACTGTCGTCATCGAAGCCGATGACGTCGCGATCCGCACGGCCGCTGCGCAATTTCTCTCGGCCCGCCTCGTGGTCGGGGCCGACGGCCGGCATTCGCTGTGCCGCGAAGCCTCCGGCATCGCGGTGACGCGGCGCGAGCTGACCCAGACGGCACTGACTTTCAACGTCGGGCACGCGCGGCCCCACCGCAACGTCTCGACCGAGTTCCACACCCCGCATGGTCCTTGCGTGTTCGTGCCCCTGCCCGGCGATCGTTCCAGCGTCGTCTGGGTCTCGGCGCCTGCGGACGCCGAGCGGCTTCGCGGCCTGAGCGATGAGGAATTGTCCGCCGCGATCGAGAAGCAGTCGCATTCGATCCTCGGGCGCATGACGGTGGAGCCGGGCCGCCATCTGTTCCCGCTGGCGATCGAACGTCCCAAATCCTTCGGCGGCGACCGCATTGCGCTGGTCGGCGAAGCCGCCCATGTGGTTCCCCCGATCGGCGCCCAGGGTCTCAATCTCGGCCTCCGCGATGCCGCCGACATTGCGAGGCTTGCAGGCGAGGCCATCGCATCAGGCCAAGATCCCGGCGCAGCAGACGTGCTCAAGCGTTATGACCGGGCGCGGCGTCCGGACATCCTGAGCCGGACCTTTGCGATCGACATCGCCAACCGCTCGCTGCTCAATGATTTCCTGCCACTCCAGCCCGTCCGCGCGGTCGGCATGCACCTGCTCGGCGCGATCGGCCCGCTCCGGCGTTTTGCGATGCGCGAGGGGCTCACGCCGACTTGGCGGAAGTAACCGCCGCTCAAGGAAACGCCAGCCGGCCAGTCTGGATCGCCCACATCACGCTGGTCAGCGTGACCACGGACGCAAACGTCCCGAGCAGCACCGCGACGGAGGCAGACTCGATCCAGGCGTCGTTCTGCCGGGCGATGACGAACACGTTTAGCGCCGGCGGCAGCGAGGCCATCAGCACGGCGGTCGCGGCCCAGGGCTGCGCAAACGGGCCGAGCGCCAGCATCAGGCCGAAAGCTGCAAGCGGATGGACCAGGAGCTTGATCGCGATCACGCCCGGCACTTCCCACGGGACCCGATCGAACGGGCGGAGCGCCACGGTCACGCCGAGCACGAACAGCGCGGTCGGAGCGGCTGCGTTCTGGAGGAAGGTGATGGTGCGATCGAGTGCGACGGGCATCTCGATATGCAGCGATGCGAAGGCCGCGCCAAAGCAGGCCGACATGATCAGCGGGTTGAGCACGATCTGCTTCAGCACGACGCCGAAGGCATGCACGATCGAGGGATGATCGCGGTCGGAGAGCTCGATCAGCAACGGCACGATCGTGAACAGGAAGATGCTGTCGCAGCAGAAGATCAGCGCAGTCGGCGCGGAGGCCTTCGGCCCGAGCACGGCGAGCGCCAGCCCCGGTCCCATGTAGCCGATATTGCCGTAGCTGCCGGAGAGCCCGGCGAGCGTCGCCTCGCGCAGCGTCAGCCCGCCCAAAACCTTGCCGACGACCAGCGCGAGTGTGAACGCCGCAACGGTCGACAGGGTGGTCGCGACCAGGAACGGCGGGTTGTTCAATTCCGAAAACGGCGTCTTCGACATGATCGCAAACAGCAGCGCCGGCAGCGACACATAGAGCAGGAAGAAGTTCATCCAGGCGAGGCCCGATTCCGGCAGGGATTTGACCTTGCCACAGGCGAATCCAACGAAGATCAAGCCGAAATATGGTAGAGCCAGATTGAGGATATCGACCATTGATGAAGTGTTTTCTGAAGATTGGGGGCCTATCTGCCCCGCAACCGCGGGTTAATTCCAGATCAGGGCACTAGCATCGGCCACAATCCTGGTCTATCGACGGGGAATGATTAAAGCGCGGACCGCCAAATTCCAGATCGGACAGGTCGTGCGCCACCGGATCTTCTCGTTCCGGGGCGTGATCTTCGACATCGATCCGGAATTCAACAACACCGAAGAGTGGTGGCTGTCGATCCCCGAGGAGGTGCGGCCCCACAAGGACCAGCCGTTCTATCACCTGCTCGCGGAGAACTCGGAGTCGGAATACGTCGCCTATGTCTCCGAGCAGAATCTCGTGCCGGACGATTCCGGCGAGCCGGTCCGGCATTCCCAGGTCGCCGAGATCTTCGTCAAGGACAAGACCGGCTATCGCCCGCGCAATCCTTCGCTGAACTGAGTTTCGAAGCCATCAACTGGCCAGCAAAAAAGGCGCTCGAACCGAGCGCCTTTTTCATGTGCGGGATTGATCCCTGATTACTTCTGTCCGGCCGGAGCGGCGCCAGGCGCTTGCTGCTGCTTCTTCTGCAGCTCTTCAGCCTTCTTCTGGAGCTCTTCCTGCAGCTTCCTCTGGGTTTCCTCGAACACCTTCGGATCGGTCGGCGGGCCGTCATAGGCCTTCTGGAATTCGCCGGCGAGCGGCAGCGGCAGCGTCAGCGGTGCGCCGTTGGCATTGATCGCCTGAACAACCAGGTTCTGGCCCTTCTTCATGTTGTTGATGAACTCGGGCGTGGCTTCGTAGTCGGACATGCAGCCGTTCTGGAAGCAGATCACATACGGGCTCTGCAACGGCGGATTGTTGTCCACGATGATGCGGGTGCCGTGCACCAACTGCATGCCGAGCGGCAGCGTCACGCGCAGGATCTTTTTCGGCTCGCCTTCTGGCTCGATGATGACGGCCGCGATGACCGGCTGGCCCGACTCGATACGGCCGTCCTTGCCGGTGAAGCAGACCTGCTTGGCATTGGCGTCCTGGCCCTTGAGGCAGAACTTGGTCCAGGGGGCGTAGATCAGCTGGATTTGCTGATCGGCCGGCTGGGCCGCGCCCTGCTGCGCTGGAGCGCCCTGCGCCGGAGCGCCCTGGGCGGGTGCCGGCTGGGCCGGTGCCTGAGCGGCCGGCGCCGGAGCCTTGGGGGCAGCCTTCGGAGCGGCCTTCGGGGTCGCCTTGGGCGCGGGCGTGCCCGGAGCTGGCGCGGGAGCCTGGGCCTCGGCGGCAAACGGGACGGCCAACGCCGTCGCCGTCAACAAGGCGAGAAGTCGCCCGCGCGGCCGGACGGACGCGGCCAAGTAACGGAAATTCATTGCGGAAAACCCTTTCTGAACGGGAAGTGCCCGAACCGCTTCGACGCACCGAGCCTGGCCGCGTTGGGCGCGGCTCTCTCCCCGTCAAATGAGGCAGATAAGTGACGGGCTCGGCGCTCTTGCGCGATTGCGTGCCTTCTTAACGTGGCCGACGAAAAGATCAATGCCGACAAGCGCCTTTGACCGCGCGTCGGCGTGCGCCCCCGGGAAAATCCCTGTGATAGGATTCAGGCCTGCGGTCCTCGAATCAACGTGTCCACATGTTCATGTTCCAGCGCCTTCTCGAGGGCCGTCCTGAAGGTCTTTGCGTCCGCCTCTGTGTCCTGGCTTTCGCCTTGGGGCTCCCGTTTTCCTTGGGGCTTCCGGCCAGCGGCGCAGAGGCCGAGGAAGCCCACGCCATCGCCATGCACGGCAAGCCGGCGATGCCTGCCGGTTTCACCCACATCCCTTACGTCAACCCTGACGCCCCCAAGGGCGGCCGGCTGACCTGGGGCGTTCTCGGCACCTTCGACAGCCTCAATCCCTTCATCGTCAAGGGACTGGCCGTGCAGCCGGTCCGGAACTACGTGGTCGAGAGCCTGCTCGCGCGCGGCAATGACGAGCCGTTCACGCTCTACGGACTGCTCGCCAGATCGGTCGAGACCGATGACGAGCGCAGCTTTGTCACGTTCCACATCGATCCCCGCGCGCGCTTCTCCGACGGCAAGCCGGTCCGCGCCGAGGACGTGCTGTTCTCCTGGCAGTTGCTGCGCGACCACGGCCGCCCCAACCACCGGCAATATTACGGCAAGGTGGCAAGGGCCGAGGCGCCGGATCCCCTCACCGTCCGCTTCGACCTTGCGGGAGCCAATGACCGCGAACTGCCGCTGATCCTCGGCCTGATGCCGATCCTGCCGAAACATGCGGTCGACGTCGCGGCTTTCGAGGAGACGACGCTGTCGGGCCCGGTCGGCTCCGGCCCGTATCGCGTCACCGCCGTGAGGCCCGGTGCCAGCGTGACGCTCACCCGCAATCCCGACTATTGGGGCCGTGACCTCGCCATCAATCGCGGGCTCTACAATTTCGAGGAGATCAGGCTCGACTATTTTCGCGAAGCCAACGGCCAGTTCGAAGCTTTCAAGCGCGGCCTCTATGATTTCCGCATCGAGCACGAGCCGCTGCGCTGGCACGACGGCTACGACTTTCCCGCGGCGAAGAATGGCGACGTGATCCGCGACACCTTCAAGCCGGGCGTGCCGCAACCTTCCGAATTTCTGGTGTTCAACACGAGGCGTCCCATATTCGCCGACATCCGCGTGCGCCAGGCCTTGACGCTGCTGTTCGATTTCGAGCTGGTGAACCGCAACTACTTCTTCAACCTCTACTCGCGCGTCGCCGGCTATTTTGCCGGCTCGGACCTCTCAGCGTATGGCAAGCCTGCGGATGCGCGCGAGCGCGAGTTGCTCAAGCCGTTCGCCGCGCAGATCCCGCCTGACATAATGGACGGCAGCTACCGCCTGCCGGTGACCGACGGTTCGGGCCGCGACCGGACCACGCTGCGCGCGGCGCTGAAGCTGTTGTCGGAGGCCGGCTACGATCTCGACGGCACCGTGCTGCGCAACCGTGCGACCAAGGCGCCCTTCACCTTCGAGATCCTGGTCACGACCCGCGACCAGGAACGCGTCGCGCTTGCCTTTCAGCGCGACCTCAGGCGCGCCGGCATCGAGCCCAGCGTGCGATCGGTCGATCCCGTGCAGTTCGACCAGCGCCGGCTCGCCTACGAATTCGACATGATCCAGAACCGCTGGGACCAGTCCCTGTCGCCCGGCAACGAGCAATATTTCTACTGGGGGAGCGCTGCCGCCGACAGTCCGGGCACCCGCAACTACATGGGGGCCCGGGATCCCGCGGTCGATGCGATGATCGCCGCACTGCTGGAAGCCCGTGAACACACGGATTTCGTATCCGCGGTGCGGGCGCTCGACCGCGCTTTGATCTCCGGTTTCTATACAATCCCCCTGTTTAACTTATCCGAGCAATGGATCGCGCGCTGGAATCGGATAGAACGGCCAGAGGCCACCTCGCTGTCCGGCTATTTGCCGGAGACCTGGTGGTCGAAGGGGCAGCCGCAAGCTCATCAAGCAAAGTGACGCCGTGAACCAGCCAGCCGTATCGCCGACGCTCGACACACTGTTTCAGCGCACGCTGATGCGGCAGCCGCACGCGACCGCTCTGCTCGACCCCCTGAACAAGTTCCGCGTGACCGGGCACGAGCCGCGGCGGATGAGCTATGCCGAGGCTGACACCGCCATCGAGGCGCTGTCCGCCTTTTTCGTCGAATCAGGCCTGCCGGCCAATTCCGTCATCGCCATCCAACTGCCGAATACGGTCGAGTTCGTGCTCACCGTTCTCGCCGCCCATCGCGCCGGTCTTGTCGTCGCCGTGCTGCCGCTGCTCTGGCGCCATGCCGAACTGACCGCCGCTCTCAATCGTACCGCGGCGCGCGCCATCGTCACCATGAGCACGGTCGACGGCGTCAGCTATGCCGATCTCGCCATGCACGCGGCCGCGGAAGCCTTCTCGATTCGCCATGTCTGCGGCTTCGGCACCAACCTGCCCGAAGGCATGGCCTCGCTCGACGACGTGCAGGCCCGTCCGCCCGGCACAGCGCGCGCCGTGATTCAGGATGGCCGCAAGGCGGCGATGATCTCCTTCGACGTCACCGCGGAAGGCTTTCGTCCGGTGCCGCGGCCGCATTTCAGCCTGATCGCCGGGGGGCTCGCGATGTCGCTGGAAGCCGACATCAGGCAAGGCGCAACCGTGATGGCGGCGTTCACGCCGATGTCGTTCGCAGGGCTCGCCTCCTCGCTCGCGGTGTGGCTGCTGTGCGGCGGCACGCTGGCGCTGCATCACCCCTTGGAGAACGACGTGCTGGAGCAGCAGATCAATGCGCACGAATGCGACGTGCTGATCGCACCGGCACAGTTCGCCCAGCGGCTCGGCGATTCCGAGCTGGCGGCGCGGATGCCGAGCTTGCGCAACGTCATCGGCCTGTGGCGCGCCCCCGAGCAGGTGTCGGCGAGCGAGGCATGGATTGCGCCGCATGCGCCTTTCACGGACGTCTATCTGTTCGGCGAGGCCGGATTGTTCGGCGCCCGGCGTGGCGAGGACGGCATGCCGGTGCCGGTGATGCCGGGACCGCACGGCGCGCCGCGCGAGCAGTCGGGTTCGTCGATCGCCGGCGAGATTCTGCTGACGCCGAAGGGCACGCTCGGGCTGCGCGGCCCTATGGTGCCGATCGCGGCCTACGCCCCGCCGCCGCCGCCGGTCGGCGACACCCTGATCGCGCAACCGCCACGCGACTATGTCGATACCGGCTATGCCGCGCGGCTCGATCGTCCGAGCGGCGCGATCTGCATCACCGCGCCGCCCTCCGGGATCATGGCCGTCGGCGGCTACCGCTTCCTCTCCAACGACCTGCAGGAATGGGCGCGCCGGCTCGGCCAGGGCGCCCTGCTGACCGCGCTGCCTGACCGGCTCTCCGGTCACCGGCTCGCGGGCCGCGCCCAGGACAATGCCCGCGCCCGCGAGGCGCTCAGCGAACTCGGGCTTAACCCCCTGATGGTCGAAGCTTTTCGCGACCGCTCCGGGCCGGTCTAAGCGTAGTTTCGACCGTTCCATTGACGCTGCATTAAGGCGGCCGGACTAGATTGCGCGGCACCTGTCGCGTGATCAGAGTCTCTCGATGTCCCAGGCCGGCCCGATCCTGTTTGTGTCCAATGGCGAGCGGCCGGCCTTCATTGCGGCGCTGGACGAGGCGCGCTTCTTTCCCGTGATCGACACCGGCTGGGCCGGCGCGGTGCGCGCGGTCGAAGAGGTGCAGCCGGCCGTGGTTCTCGCCGCGATGCATGCCGGGCACGAGCCGCATCTGGCGCCGCTCGCCAGCAAGATTGCGGAGCAATCCCCTTACCTTCCCTTCGTGGCATTGGATGCGGCGGGCGCGCTCCCGCACAACGTCCTGCCCTTCTCTTCCTCGCGCGCCGGCCATTCCGAACGCCTGATCGCGCGGCTTCGCGCCGCTCTACGGATTCGTACCCTTCACGCCACGGTGCTGCGCCGGCTGCCCGAGGTCAAAGTCGCGCTGCCGGAGGCTGATCCCGTTCGCGATGCCACGGTGCTTCTGATCGGCCGCGGCGCGGCTTACCCCGCGCTTTCCGTCGCGCTCGGCGAGCGCGTCGGCGTCATCGGGGCGCTCTCGATCGAGGCAGCGGCCAAGCATCTCAACACCCGCGACCTCGACGGCGTCGTGCTCGCCGAAGGTTTTACCCCCCGCGTGACCGATGCCTTTCTCACGGTGCTCGCCGAGGACACCCGCTTCCGCAGCCTGCCCGTGGTCGTCACTGCGCATCAGTTGACGCAGACTTACGACCTGCCCAATCTCGAACTGATCCCCGGCGAGTCAGCGAAGGTCGCCGCCAACGCGCTGCCCCTGATCCGCCAGCACGCCATGGAAGCCCAGCTGAGCCGTACGCTGCGCTCGATCGATGCCGGCGGCTGGCTCGACCCGCGCAGCGGCCTGCTCACGGCGGAAGCTTTTGCGCGTGATTTTGCCAAGGCGGTCGAGCAGACGCTGGCTCGCGGCGGCGGCCTCTCGGTCGCACGCTTCGCCTTCGATCCCGGCAATTCCCGCGCCCAGCTCGATGCCGCGCGCATTCTCAGCCGGCTGATGCGGCAGATGGATTTTGGCGTGGCGCAGAAGGACGGCTCGGTCGTCGTCGTGTTCGCGGAGACCGACTTCCGCACTGCGCACATGATCGCCCGCCGCCTCTCCGCGGTGATGCGGCACACGTCGAACGGCAAGCACGAGATGCGCAGCGATCCCGTCGTTTCGGTGGATTCGCTGTCGCCCTCGGATACGGCAAGGTCGCTGCTTGGGCGGCTGTCGGCCGAGGCATCGCGGGCGGCGTCGTAATCATCCGCGAGCGCTCGCTGCCGTCGGAGCTCGACTGCTCACATGTGGAAGCTTTACGCGAAACGCACCGTTCGCATTCTCATTCGCGAGGGCCGGCCGCTGGCGCAAAAAACCCGCGGCCGGTAAACGGTCGCGGGTCAAAAAATCAGAAGCTCTGCCAGTACATCCGTGGTCAAAGCAACGTCATTGGGATTGCGACAGCCTATGCGGCGCGCAGATCTTCAGCAGCAGACTTGCCGGTCTTGCGATCTGCAACGATTTCAAAAGAAACCTTCTGCCCTTCGTTGAGGGTATTCATGCCGGCGCGTTCAACGGCGCTGATGTGAACGAAGACATCCTGGCTGCCCTCGTCCGGCTGAATGAATCCGAAGCCCTTTTGGCTGTTAAACCACTTCACAGTTCCCGTCGTCATGGGGATCGTCCTTTAAGATAGATAAACGTTTAGCCGCGCTCAGAAGCGCGGTGGGTGTCGTCGAGATCTGGAGGGAGGGTCGTCAGTCAGGCGCGCTTTTCAGCGGCGAGGCCAAGTCGTTCGGCCGAAACTCGATAGACCGAACCTAGCAACTGTTCGATCATTGCGCAAGTGATCATATGTCGCTGTTCCGAGATCCGAGTGCGGCGCGTCGTTTCGCGCCGCCTCCGGAAACCTCTACGCCGCCTTCTTGCTCTGCGCGAGCTGCGCCAGCTGGCGCATGATCTCGGTGGTGCCGGCCAGACGCTCTTCCGGCGTCTCCCAGTCCTGCAGGAACACCACCTTCATGTCGGGCCGCACCTTCGCGGCCTGGCCGTGGCTGCGGATGAAGCTCACCAGCCGGTCGGGATGGGCGAAGGAATTGTCGCGGAAGGCGATGACGGCGCCCTTCGGACCGGCGTCGATCTTGCCGACATTGGCTTGGCGGCAGAACGCCTTGATCGCGGCGACCTTGAACAAATAGCGCACCTCGTCCGGCAACACGCCGAACCGGTCGCGCATCTCGGCGCCGAAGTTCTCGATCTCCTCCTCGCTGTCGAGGTCGGCGAGCCGGCGGTAGAGTGACAGCCGCACCGAGAGATCGCCGACATAATCCTCCGGAATCAGCACGGGCATGCCGATGGTGATCGTCGGCGACCAGCGGTCGGCCGCGGGCTCGGACACGCCAGCCTTGAGGTTGACGATCGCCTCCTCCAGCATCGATTGATAGAGCTCGAAGCCGACCTCCTTGATATGGCCGGACTGCTGCTCGCCCAGGATATTGCCCGCGCCGCGGATGTCGAGATCGTGCGAGGCGAGCTGGAAACCCGCGCCCAGCGTCTCCAGCGATTGCAGCACGGTGAGCCGGCGCTCGGCCTGCGCCGTGATCTTCTGCTGCGCCGGCAGCGTGAACAGCGCATAGGCCCGCAGCTTGGACCGGCCGACGCGGCCGCGGAGCTGATACAGTTGGGCAAGGCCGAACATGTCGGCGCGATGCACGATCAGCGTGTTGGCGTTGGGGATGTCGAGGCCGGATTCCACGATCGTGGTCGACAGCAGGATATCGAACTTGCCGTCGTAGAACGCCGTCATGATATCCTCGATCACGGCGGGCGGCATCTGCCCGTGCGCAACCGCAACCTTCATCTCCGGCACGTTCTTGTCGAGGAAATCCCTGACCTCGGCGAGGTCGTCGATGCGCGGCACCACGTAGAACGCCTGGCCGCCGCGATAGCGCTCGCGCAGCAGCGCCTCGCGGATCATCAAGGGGTCGTGCGGGGCGACGAAGGTGCGGACCGCGAGGCGGTCGACCGGGGGCGATGCGATGATCGAGAGCTCGCGCACGCCGGTGAGCGCCAATTGAAGTGTGCGTGGAATCGGCGTGGCCGACAGCGTCAGCACGTGCACCTCGGCGCGGAGCTGCTTCAGCCGCTCCTTGTGGGTCACGCCGAAATGCTGCTCCTCGTCGACGATCAGCAGGCCGAGATCCCGGAACTTGATCGACTTGCTGAGCAGCGCATGGGTGCCGACGACGATGTCGACCGAGCCGTCGGCGAGGCCCTTCTTGACCAGATTGAGCTGCTTGGCGGGCACCAGCCGGGAGGCCTGCGCGACCTGGACCGGGAAACCCTTGAAACGGTCGGTGAACGTCTTGTGATGCTGACGGGCGAGCAGCGTGGTCGGCACCACGACCGCGACCTGCTTGCCTTCGAGCGCCACCGCGAAGGCGGCGCGCAGCGCCACCTCGGTCTTGCCGAAGCCGACGTCGCCGCAGATCAGCCGGTCCATGGGACGGCCGAGCTCGAGGTCCTTCAGCGTGGACTCGATCGCACCAAGCTGATCCTCGGTCTCGTCATAGGGGAAGCGCGCGCAGAACTCGTCGTAGAGGCCCGGCTGCACCGGCAGCTTCGGCGCCTCATGGAGGTGGCGCTCGGCGGCGATCTTGATCAGCTCGCCCGCGATCTCACGGATGCGGTTCTTGAGTTTGGCCTTGCGCGTCTGCCAGCCCGAACCGCCGAGACGATCAAGTTCGACCGTGGTCTGGTCGGAGCCATAGCGCGACAGCAGCTCGATGTTCTCGACCGGCAGGAACAGCTTGGTCTCGGCGGCATAATGCAGCTCGAGGCAGTCATGGGGCGCGCCGGCGACGTCCAGCGTCTGCAGGCCGATGAAGCGGCCGATGCCGTGATCGACATGGACCACGATATCGCCGGCGGCGAGGCTCGTCACCTCCGAGATGAAATTGTCGAGCTTGCGGCTCGCCTTGCGCGGTCGGACCAGGCGATCGCCAAGGATATCCTGCTCGCTGATGACAGCGATCTCGTCGGTCTCGAATCCGCTTTCGAGGCCGAGCACGGCCAGCATGGTCTCGTTGCGCGGGGTCGCCTGCACCGTGCGCCAGCTGTTGACGCTGGTCACGGGGGTGAGCTTGTGATCGCGCAGCATCGAGGTCATGCGGTCGCGCGAGCCCTCCGTCCAGAGCGCGATGACCACCTTCTTGCGGTTTGTCAGTAGCCCATGCACATGTGCGACGACGGCTTCGAAGACATTGATCTTGTTATCGTTGCGCTCCGGGGCGAAGTCTCGTCCCTTGCGCGCGCCGGCATCGACCACGCTGGTACCATCAGCGGGCACCGAAAACTGGGTGAGCCGCACCAACGGCATCCCGCTCTCACGCTTGCCCCACTCCTCCTCGGTCAGGTAGAGCCTGTCAGGCGGCAGCGGCTTGTAGATGGCACCGCCGCCCGGATGCTCCATGGCGTCGCGGCGGGCCTGGTAATAATCGAGGATCTGCTTGAAACGCTCGCGGATGGCGTCCTCGGCCTGCGGCTCGATCGCGACGCAAGCTCCTTGCAGATAGTCGAACAGCGTGTCCATCCGGTCCTGGAACAGCGGCAGCCAATGCTCCATGCCGGGATGGCGGCGGCCCTCGCTGACGGCCTCGTAGAGCGCATCGTCGCGCTCGGGCGCGCCGAACTCAGCGACGTAGCCCATGCGAAAGCGGCGGATGGTCTCGGTGACGAGCTGGAATTCGGAGATCGGCACGAGATCGAGCGCGCGCATGTCGAGCAGCGTGCGCTGGGTCTCGGCATCGAAGGTGCGGATCGATTCCAGGCTGTCGCCGAAGAAATCGAAACGGACGGGCTGGTCCAGGCCGGCCGGAAACAGGTCCAGAATGCCGCCGCGCACCGCGTATTCGCCGGCCTCGCGCACGGTCGAGGAGCGGTTGTAGCCGTTGTGCTCGAGCCAGGCGATGATGGTATCCATCGGCACGACGTTGCCGGGGGCGACCGACAGCGCCTGCGCCGCGACGAGCTCGCGCGCCGGCACGCGCTGTACCACGGCGTTCACCGTGGTCAGCACGATCAGCGGCTTGTCGCTACCGGTCAGTGACGCCAGCCGCGCCAGCGTCGTCAGGCGCTGCGCGAGGACGCCACCATGCGGCGAGACGCGGTCATAGGGCTGGCAGTCCCAGGCCGGGAAGGTCAGCACGGGCAAATCGGGCGCGAAGAATTGCAGAGCACGTTCGAGCTGCTGCATCCGCGGCCCGTCGCGACAGATCACCGCGAGGCTGACAGCCGGCTTCTTCGGCCGCGCCGCGATGGCGCGCGCGAGATCAGAGATGACGAGGCCCTCGGCACCCTCGGCAACATTGGCAAGCGTGAGCGCGCGGCCGGGCGTGAGCAGCTCGGCCGGCGATTTCATCCCCTGCTTCATACGTCGCGGTCCGCGATCGGAAACCCCTTGATGCGCGCAAACAGCGGGCCGATGACGTCGGCGGCAAGCACCTTGTCGCCGGTGATGGCGGCATAGAGGTCGGGATCGGCCTCTTCGAGCAGGGTCTCGAGCTGCGTCAGCTCGTCATCGGACAGATTGCCGATCTCGGCATCCGCGAACCGGCCGAGGATCAGGTCCATCTCGCGCGTGCCGCGGTGCCAGCAGCGGAACAGAAGCCGCTTGCGGCGGTCGTCCAGCCCGTTGCTCGATCGTGTCGTTCCCGTCATGTCTCAATTCCAGTCAAACGCCAAAAGCCCGGACGTGCCGGGCCGGGGTGATATAGCCACTCGGGCGGGCCCTGTCAGCCCTCGATTTGTCATGGCCCGCTGCCCCGCAAGGGCACGAAAAACACGTGGATGCCGGGCATAAAGCCGGGCATGACGAGCGAAAACGGTCCTAGATTCGCCTGATGCGCCCCAGCCTGCTCAACCCGCTGTTTGCCCCCGTGACCAGCCTGCCCGGCGTCGGTCCGAAGCAGAACAAGCTGCTGCAATATCTGCTCAGCCGCAATGAGACGCCGCGGCTGGTCGATCTGTTGCTGCATTTGCCGAGCCAGGTGATCGACCGTCGCGCCCGGCCGAAGATCCGCGACGCCGTGCAGGGAACCATGGTGACGCTGGAGGTCACGGTCGACCGCCACCGCCCGCCCCCGCCGCGCAATGCGCGCGCGCCCTACCTCGTTTACGCCAGCGACGACACCGGCGACGTCGTGCTGACGTTCTTCCGCGCAAAGCCCGGCTATGTCGAGAAGCTGCTGCCGATCGGCGAGAAGCGCTTCGTCTCCGGCACGCTCCAGATGTACGACGCCGTCCCGCAGATCGTGCATCCCGACCGGGTGCTGGACGAGGAGGCGATTTCCAAACTCTCCGGCATCGATCCCGTCTATCCCTTGACCGAGGGCCTTGCACTCGGCTCGCTGCGCCGTGCGGTCGCGCAGGCGCTGCAGAAGCTCCCGGCACTGCCGGAATGGATCAGCCCGGAGGTGCTGCGCCGCTGCGGCTTCCCGCCGATCGCCGAGGCGCTCACCCGCGTGCACCAGCCGGTCGAGCTCACCGACATTCTGCCCGACCAGCCGTTCTGGTCGCGCCTCGCCTTCGACGAACTCCTGGCCGGGCAACTTGCGCTTGCCCTGATCCGCGCCCAATTGCGACGCCCGGCCGGTGTGCGCAACGCCGGCGACGGGCACCTCCGCAACAAAATCATCGATGCCCTGCCCTATGCGCTGACAACCTCCCAGCGCGACGCAGCAGCCGCCATCGCCAATGATCTACAACAGCCGGTGCGCATGTTGCGCCTGCTCCAGGGCGACGTCGGCTCCGGCAAGACCGTGGTCGCGCTGCTGGCCGCCGCTGCCGTCACTGAGGTCGGCAAGCAGGCCGCCTTGATGGCGCCGACCGAAATTCTGGCTCGTCAGCATATCAAGACCATCGCGCCGCTCGCCGAGCGCGCGGGCATGCGGGTCGCGATCCTCACCGGCCGCGAAAAGGGCAAGGAGCGGCGTGACCTGCTGGCACAACTCGAAGCCGGCGAGATCGACCTGCTCGTCGGCACCCATGCGCTGATCCAGGACGACGTGATCTTTAGCGATCTCGCCCTCGCCGTCGTCGACGAGCAGCATCGTTTTGGCGTGCGCGAGCGGCTGGCGCTGACGGCAAAGGGCGAGGCCGTCGACGTGCTGGTGCTGAGCGCCACGCCGATTCCGCGCACGCTGGTGCTGACCTATTTCGGCGACATGGACATCAGCGAGCTCAGGGAGAAGCCGGCCGGCCGCCAGCCGATCGAAACTCGCACCATATCGATGAGCCGCCTCGGCGAGGTCACCGACAGCATCGGCCGCGCGCTCGAATCCGGCAAGCTGGTCTACTGGATCTGCCCGCTGGTCGAGGAATCCGAGGCCGAGGGTACCGAGCACCTGACCAATGCGACCAAGCGCTTCGAAACCCTGCAAAAGCGTTTCGGCGACCGTGTCGGCCTCGTCCACGGCCAGATGAAGGGCACCGAGAAGGACCGCGTCATGGGCCAGTTCGCCGCCCACGAGATCGGTCTGCTGGTCGCGACCACCGTGGTCGAGGTCGGTGTCGACGTGCCGGCGGCGACCATCATGGTGATCGAGAACGCCGAACGCTTTGGCCTCGCCCAGCTTCATCAATTGCGCGGCCGCATCGGGCGCGGCTCGGAGGCCTCGACCTGTCTGCTGCTCTACTCCGAGCCGCTCGGCGAGATGTCGAAAGCACGGCTGAAGGTGATCCGCGAGACCACCGACGGCTTTCGGATCGCCGAGGAAGATCTGAAGCTGCGCGGCGAAGGCGATGTGCTCGGCGTGCGCCAGAGCGGCCTGCCCGGCTACCGCATCGCCCGCTCGGAGGTGCACGGCCAGCTCATCACGCAGGCCCGCGACGAGGCGCTGCGCATCCTGAAGGACGATCCAAAACTCAAGGGCGAGCGCGGCGAGGCACTGCGCTGCCTGCTGTATCTGTATGAGCGGGATGAAGCGATCCCGCTGATCGGAGCGGGTTAGCTGGCCGCTCGTTGCCGCCCAATCTCATAAGCCGCCACATGCGCCCGGGCGAGATCCAGCAGGGGCGTGTCGATGCCGAGTGCACGAGCCCGGTTGGCCATATCGCCGAGGATATGCTCCGCCTCGGTGACCGAGCCGCGCTCGATATCACGCAGCATCGAGGCCTTGAGCGGGGAATCCGGGGTCGTGAACAGCTTCCGGTCAAACTCGATGAAAGGCGCTCGCGGCTCAAAACCCGAGGCCGTGGCGACGGCGCAGCATTCGGCAAACAGGCGGAAGATGGATTGCTCGCCGTTCGGAACGGCCAGAATGTCTCCGATGCTTGCACGCATCAGGCAGGTGATGCCGGCGAGCGTCGAGAGCTGGACGAATTTCTCCCACATGTCCTGCATGATCGCTTCGCTGGCGCGCACGTCGATACCGGGCACGTGCAGCAGCGTCTCCAGGGCGAGCACACGCTCGCTCAACGACCCCCCGACTTCGCCGAAGACGATGGTCTGATTGGCCATGAACTGAACGACGCGACCATCCGCATCGAGCCCGGCACTGACGTTCGCGAGCCCGCCGAGAACCTGAGCGGCGCCGAACCGCGCCGTCAGGGCGTCGACATGTTTCAGCCCGTTGAGGATCGGAAAAATCATCGTGTGGGCGCCAACGGCCGGGGCAAACTGGGCCATCGCATCGTCGAGCGAGTAGGATTTCACCCCGACGAGCACGACGTCGAACGTTTCCTTGAGGTCGTTGGCCAGGATGATCTTCGGCTGCACGGCGAAATCGCCCTGCGGGCTCACGACCTGCAATCCATTCCGCCGCAATTGCTCCGCACGCCCGGCCCGCACCAGAAAGTTCACGTCGCCGCCGGCTCGGACCAGGCGCGCTCCGTAGTAGCCTCCGAGCGCTCCCGCGCCGATCACAAGCACTCTCATTCGAACTCCCATTGCGGAGTGACCGCTTTCGCTGAAACAATAACAGATGAGCCTCGCGACGTCTCCTCAACCGGCGTGCGCGCGCAAGAACCTGCCGTGCTCGGCTTCGGTCCCCTCGTTGGCGGGGAACATGCACTCGAGCCGCAGCTCCTCCGCCGTCACCGTCTGCGGCGTTCCAACCGTCGTGATCAGGGAGAAGTAGTCCAGCGTCACACCGTCCTTGACGAAGGACAACGGGATCATCGGCATCGCATCGGATGCCGACGGCGCACGCCATTCCGGCTTCACCCCGGGGTATTGCGACAGCTCCTCCAGCAACGCCTTCGTCCTGATGTCAACCACGTGTCCGACTGCCTCGCGATACACCCGCGCCAGCAGCCCGCGTGCGGTCTGCGGCCAGTTCGCGATAAAAGGGCGCATGCCCTCCGGATCGAACATAAGATGCAGCAGGTTTCGTGGCGCCGGCCGTGCGGACATGTCGATGAAGCAATTGAACAGAAGCGGCGCGGCCTCATTGGTCATCAGCACGTTCCAGTACCGGTCCATGACGATGGCGGGAAACGGCTCGTGCTGACGCAGCATGCGTTGCAGGGCACGGTTGATGCTCGTCATGCCGGGCGCCTCGAGCGCGGGCTCGGAATAGGACGGCGCATAGCCGGCGGCCAGCAGCAGCTCGTTGCGTTCGCGCAAGGGCACGTCGAGGGCTTGCGCAAGGTCGAGCAGCATCTGGCGGCTCGGAACGCTGCGGCCGCTCTCGACGAAGCTGATGTGCTTCTGCGAGACGCCGGCGTCGAAGGACAGGTCGAGCTGCGTCTTGCCGCGAATGTCCCGCCATTGACGCAGCAGCGCGCCCGCGGAACTGGCGCGCGTCTTGAGGGCACTGGCCGTCGCTTTCATGGCCGACTGATCCTTCCTGTCGATGTGCGGCATCGTCAACGCGCATCGGCGGCGGTACGTCGGCTTGTCCGAGGCACCACCGCCGATGGTAGCAGGTTCGTGGCGATCAACCGAAGGCGACCGGCCCCACGGCACCGACCCAGTGCCGTACCTTGGTGTCGTTCCTCTCGTCCATGTAGAAGAAGTGCGTCATCGTGGGATGAACCGTCTTCATTGAGGGATCATCGGGTGTCATGTCCACGACACCCCGAAACACCTTCAGCGACCCCGCGTCCCAATATTCGGTGATGTGATGGAGCGCGGTGAATCCGGTGTCGATGAAGGCCTTCAGATTGCCGCGGATCGCCTCGCGCCCCTTCCAATCGGCGACGCCGAGGTTGCAAACGGCATCTTCCGTAAAACAGTCGAAGCCTGGTCCGAAGGTCTTGTTGTCGATCTCCCGCCACATGTCGAGCAGCCATTGCGGCGGCTCCTTCTTCGTAAACACGACTTGCATAGCTCTCTCCTCATGCACCGACACACACGCGACAGGAGGCTTGATGGAATGCTTCCTGTCGGGTGAATGACCGGGACAGTAGCCAGGCTGCAGATGGGCTCAATTACATGCCAGGTAATAAGGCGCGTTCGGAGGCCTCCTCTTTCCCTTCGCCCGACTTTATGGAACCCTACGACGATGCGCCGGATCATCGTTGTAGGCTGTCAGGGTAGCGGAAAGACGAGCCTCTCCCGAAATCTCGGGCAAAAGCTCGCGCTGCCGGTGGTGCATCTCGACGTGCTCTACTGGCGGCCGGGATGGAAGCCATCCGACAAACCGAACTTCCGAGCACGGGTTACCGAGGCGATCGCGGGCGACGCATGGGTTGTCGACGGCAGCTTCTCGGGACTTGCCTTCGATCTCACGCTCGCGCGCGCCGATACGCTGGTCGTCATCGACCGCCCGCGCTGGCTCTGCCAGTGGCGCATTCTCCTGCGATCCGCCTTCGATCGCGACAAGGCCCGGCCTGATCTCCCGGAGGGGTGCCCCGAGCAGTTCGACTGGAAATTGATGCGCGAGGCGTGGCGCTACGACACCGAGCGCGCGCCTGTCATCGAGGCCGAGCGTATGCAGTATGGCGCTGACGTTCCGGTCGTGCGCTTGAGACGCGATCGAGACATCCAGGGGTTTCTGGATTCGCTGCACGGCACATGATGGATGGCGGTGACGTGAGACCGGACGATCAGGATTTCTTCTGCGCGATGCGCGCGGCGAATGCCTTCATCAGGTCGGTATCCGCCGCCTCGCCTTTCGCATCCTCGGCGAGGTGCTCGAACCAGCGCGCAAAGCCTTCGTAAACCTGGCTCGCCGGATGATCGGGGCCGAGGAAGCCGGAAATCTCCCGCATCTCCGCGACCCAGCGATAGGCTTTCGGAATCATGTCCGGCAGCGCGACTTCGAGCCGGGCCAGAACCGCGGGCTGGCTGAGTGCGAGTTCGTCGCGCAGCGCATCCGCAGCCCCCGCTTTCGTTGCCGCGACCACCATCGCCGCGCCGATCCCGGCGAGGCCCTTGACGATCCCGGCATAGGACATTTTCAGCGCGGACGCGGCACCGACCGGCCCTTCGACGATCCGCACGTCGAGCCCGAAATCCTTCAGCACGGCGACATCCTTGGCGTGCTCGCCCGACATGTAGAAGGCCGGGCTCTTGCCACCGGGCTGGGGCGGGAACCCGATGATGCCGGCATCGACGAACGGCGCCTGTGCCGAGCCGATGATCTCCTCGATCCTCATCACGGTATCGACGTTGACGGCATTGCAATCGACCACGACCGGCTTCTTCTCGCGCCGGACGATCAGCCCGGCCAGCCGCTCGGCGAGCGCCACGGCTTCGCCCGGCGGCACGATCGACAGGATGATGTCGGCGTCCGCGATCGCGTCGTCCTCGGCGCCGATCATGCCGGCATCCGTGGCGCGTTTGCGCGTCGCTTCGCTCCGCCCTCTCAACGACGTCAGCACACGCGCACCGTGCTCGCCGAGACGGCGGGCCACGGCACTGCCCATGGCACCGGGCGCGAGGATCGCAATAGTTTTGGACATCGTGCACTCCAGATCGAAGCCCGAGCAACGCGCTCAGTTCAATCGGAGACTAGCAGAGGACGAGACGCCCGCGTGAACGGCGGCCATCCCGCAGGGGAATGGCCCTACTCCACCTTCGCAGGCTGGGGCTGCACCGCCGCCGAGGCGTTGGCAATACGCGCGGCATTCGCCATGCCCGCCAGCGCCGCTGCCTTCTTCGAATCGGGCGCTGAGCCCGGCTGCACGACGCCGGCCGACATGATCAGCGTCGCGGCATCCTCGGTGCTCATGTCGACCTCGACGATCTTGCTCTTGGGCACATAGAAGAAGAAGCCGGTCGTCGGGTTCGGCGAGCACGGCAGGAACACCGAGACGTGCTCCTCCTGACCCGGCAGGCTGCGGGAGACGTCCTCGTTCGGCGCTTGCGAGATCAGCACGATCGACCACATGCCCGGCGAGGGAAACTCAACCAGGCCGACCTTGCGGAAGCTCGAGCCCTTGCCCGAGAACAGCGTCTCGAACACCTGCTTCAGGCCGCGGTAGATGGCGCGTACCGCCGGGATGCGGCCGAGGAAGGTCTCGCCGACATCGACCAGTGTCCGGCCGATCAAATTGGCCGCGAGGAAGCCGACCAGCGTCAACGTGAAGAATGCGACGATCAGCCCCCAGCCGGGAATGACATAGGGCAGATAAGTCTCGGGCCGATAGGCCAGCGGCACGAACGGCCGCACCACGCCATCGACCCAGGTGACGAACCACCAGACCAGATACAGCGTGATCGCAATCGGCCCCGTCACGATGAGGCCGGTGAGGAAATAGTTACGGAAGCGGCCGATCAGGCCGGTATGCGGCTCGGGCACGGCATCAAGAGGCGCAGGCGCGTCGTCACGGGGGTTCATTCGGGTTCCAAGTCAGTCGCTTCGTCCAAGCTAGGGTCTTCTAGCAGGTTTTGGAAGACCACGAAGCGTCCCGCACTCGACCCCTCTGCCTATTCCACCGTCACGGATTTCGCGAGATTGCGCGGCTGGTCGACATCGGTCCCCATGATGACCGCCGTATGATAGGCGAGCAGCTGAACCGGGACCGCATAGACCATCGGCGTGAACGCCGCCGCCATATCGGGCATGACGATGGTGACGAGGGACTCGACGGTTGCCTCCTGCGCGCCTTTGGCGTCGGTCATCAGGATGATCTTGCCGCCGCGAGCGGCGACCTCCTGCATGTTGGAGACGGTCTTTTCGAACACCCGGTCGTAGGGCGCGATGACGACGACAGGCATGGTCTCGTCGATCAGCGCGATCGGGCCGTGCTTGAGCTCGCCGGCGGCATAGCCCTCGGCGTGGATGTAGGAGATCTCCTTCAGCTTCAACGCCCCTTCGAGGGCGAGCGGGAAGCTGGTGCCGCGACCGAGATAGAGCACGTCGCGAGATTTCGCGATCTCGCGCGCGAGCTTCTCGATCTGGAGCTCGGTGGTGAGCGCATCCGACATCAAACGCGGGATTTCGACGAGCCCGTGAACGAGCTTGGTCTCGTCCTCGTCGGTCAGTTCGCCGCGGGCCTTGCCGGCCGCGATCGCAAGATTTGCCAGCACCATGAGCTGGCAGGTGAACGCCTTGGTCGAGGCGACGCCGATCTCTGGGCCGGCCAGCGTTTGCAGCACGGTCTCGCTTTCGCGCGCGATCGTCGAGGTCGGCACGTTGACGACGGCCACCGTGTGCACGCCTTGGGCCTTGGCGTAGCGCAGCGCGGCCAAGGTGTCGGCGGTCTCGCCCGACTGCGAGATGAAGATGGCGAGATCACCCTTGCGCAAGGGCGCCTCGCGGTAGCGGAATTCGGAGGCGACATCGACCTCGACCGGCACGCGCGCGAAACGCTCGAACCAGTATTTTGCGACGAAGCCGGCGTAGCTCGCAGTGCCGCAAGCCGTGATGTTGATGCGCTGGATGTTCTTGAAGTCGAACGGCAGCTTGACCGGCAGCGAGACCCGCTCGGTCGCCATGTCGACATAGCGTGCCAGCGTGTGGCCGACCACTTCCGGCTGCTCGTGGATCTCCTTGGCCATGAAGTGGCGGTAATTGGCCTTGTCGACCAGCGAGGTCGAGGCCGCGTGCTTGGTCTTCTCGCGCTGGACGGCATGGCCGTCCTTGTCGAAGATCGAAGCGCTTGTATGGGTCAGCACGACCCAGTCGCCGTCCTCGAGATAGCTGATCGTGTCGGTGAACGGCCCGAGCGCGATGGCGTCGGAGCCGAGATACATCTCGCCGTCACCATAGCCGATCGCGAGCGGCGGACCGTTGCGCGCGCCGATCATCAAATCGTCCTCGCCCGCGAAGATGAAGCCGAGTGCGAACGCGCCGCGCAGCCGCGCCAGCGTCAATTTCACCGCTTCCACCGGCTTGTTGCCGCGCGTGAGCAGGTCGTCGACGAGATGCAGCACGATCTCGGTGTCGGTCTGGGTGTGGAACACCGTGCCTTTCTTTTCGAGCTCCTCGCGCAGCTCGCGGAAATTCTCGATGATGCCGTTGTGAACCACGGCGACACGCTCGGTCGCGTGCGGGTGCGCATTGTTCACGGTCGGCTTGCCGTGGGTGGCCCAGCGGGTGTGACCGATTCCGGTCGTGCCCTTGAGCGGCTCGGCCTCCAGCCGCTTCTCCAGATTCTTCAGCTTGCCCTCGGCGCGGCGGCGCTCGAGCTGCTTGCCTTCGAGCGTGGCGACGCCCGCGGAATCATAGCCGCGATATTCAAGACGTTTGAGCGAATCCACCAATTGCTCTGCAACCGGCTGGCGCCCGAGAATGCCGACAATCCCGCACATGCGGATCAATATCCCCCAAATCGTCGAAAAATCGCCTAAACGACCAGCTCAGTTTTTAGCGAAGTTCCTAAGGAACCAGATACTCAATAATTATTGCTGATTGAGACAGCACCGACGGCGACCGAGCCTCGCCTGCGTCGAACTGGCTGGGCCTTAAACCGCGCGCGTTAACTTGTTGTCAACAAATTTGGCCAACCCTTGCGTACCAAGGAGAGAGGCCATGAAAGGCTCATCCAACCGCAAAGGCCTGTCATCGATGGCGGTGCGCGCCAGCGAGACCACCGGCACGCACCTCGCGCATTGGCCGCCGCCCCAGCGCGGCAAGGAAAGCAAGCCCGTCTTCATCAAGCACGTCGCCGGCGAGCCGGCGAAGCGTGCCAAGCCGCGCGGCTGGCGCCTGACGCGCGCGATCTTCTCCGAATTCGCCGACGACGAATAGCGGCGCTCATTTCGCCGGCTTATTCCCTCGCGTCTTCATCTCGCGATAGCGCGCCGCACCACCTTCGCGGATGGTCTGCGGGCTCCGCTCCAGCGCCATGGCGTCATCAGGCACGTCGCGCGTGATCACGGAGCCCGAGCCGATATAGGCGCCGTTGCCGATTATCACCGGTGCAACCAGCGAGGAGTTGGTGCCGACGAAGGCGCCCTGCCCGATGATCGTCTTGTGCTTCTTGAAGCCGTCGTAGTTGCAGGTGATGGTGCCGGCGCCGATGTTGGAATTAGCGCCGATGATGGCATCGCCGATGTAGGAGAGATGGTTGACCTTGACGCCGGCCTCCAGCGTCGCGGCCTTGGTCTCCACAAAATTGCCGATGCGCGCGCCGTCGCCGAGCGAGGTGCCGGGCCGCAGCCGCGCATAGGGGCCGATCGAGACCTTCTTGCCGAGCTTGGTCTCGACGATATGCGAGAAGGAATGGACCACCGTGCCGTCGCCGATCGAAACGCCGGGGCCGATCACCACGAAGGGCTCGATCGTCACGTCCTTGCCGAATACGGTATCCGCGGCGAGATAGACGGTTTCGGGCGCGATCAGCGTGACGCCGGACTCCATCGCCACTTTCCGCAACCGCGCCTGCATCACGCCTTCAGCCTCGGCGAGCTGCGCCTTGGTGTTGATGCCGCGCACTTCGTCCTCGCTGGTTTCGATCACCACGGCATCCCATCCCTGTTCGCTGATAATGCCGACCGCGTCGGTCAGATAATATTCGCCCTTGGAATTCGCATTGCCGATCTTGTCGAGGATCGCGAGCGCGCGATGCCCGTCGATCGCCATAACCCCGGCATTGCACAGGTCGATCTTGCGCTCCTCGGCGCTGGCATCGGCCTGCTCGCGGATCGCGACCAGGCGGTCGCCCTCGACGATGAAGCGGCCATAGCCGGTGGGATCGGCGGCGCGGAAGCCGAGTGCGGCAATTGCGGCGCCTTTGGCCAGCGGCGCGCGCAGCCGCGCAAAGGTCTCGGCCGAGATCAGCGGCGTGTCGCCGAACGCAATCAGCAGATCATCCACGCCCCGCGCAATGACATCACGCGCCGCCAGCACCGCATGTGCGGTGCCGAGCCGTTCCTGTTGCACGAAGGTGAGCGCGTCGGGACGGATGCGCCTTGCTTCGTCCGCCACCGCCTGATGATCGGGTCCGATCACGACCGCGAGCGAGGTGCCGGTTCCCTTGGGCGCCGCGGCGAGCACGTGGGCGAGCAAGCTCTGGTGCGCGACAGGATGCAGCACTTTCGGCAGGTGTGAGCGCATACGCGTGCCTTCGCCGGCGGCGAGCACGATCGTGAGGCTGGAACGGGCGGTCATCGCAATCCTGTCAATCGGCCGAATCAATCGGCGCCAGCGGGCGACGGGCCGCCCTCATCAGCTATCGCCTTGCTACCCCCGCAAACGCCCGGAGTTCAAGTGCGACACGCTTTTCCTGTTAATGTTCCCTGATTGATTCGGGGAAGCCGGACAGGGGTTGGGCACTTAACGTTCATGGCAAAGGATTCCGACCCACTGGCGGATGCCTTCGGCGCCAAGGAGACCGGCGGGCTGTTCTCCGGACTTGTGGCCGAGGAGAGTTCGTTCGATCGCGGCATGATGTGGCGGCTGGGCTCATGGGGCGTGACGGCCGTCGGCGCCGTGGTGCTTGCCGTGTTCGCCAACCAGGCCCAGCTCGGCTGGCGGCGCGACCAGGTCGCATCCGCCGATCTCGCGCGCCAGGCCGACCGGCTCCGGATCCTGACCAAGGAGAGCCAGAACGAGGCCCGCCGGCTCGCCTCCGCCATCGAGACGCTGAACACCGATCGCGACCGGCTCTATTCGCGCGTCACCGTGCTGGAGCAAGGGCTCGATTCCGTGACCGGCGCCATCGCCAAGCAGACGACAACGCCGCCGCAGGCGTCCGTTGCGAAGCCGCAGGACGCGCCGGCCTTGATCGGCCCGCCGGCGCCCGGCATCGCGCAGGTCGCCTCGACACCGGCTCCGGCCAACGACAGGCCGCGCGCCGAGGCCGCAAAGGAGCCGTGGAGTCCGCCGCCGCAGAGCGCGGCCGCGGCCTCGCTGGTCGCGCAGTCGCCGGCGACGAATTCGGCACTGCCGATGCTTCCGTTGGTCCCATCCAAATCGATCATGGCGCCGCCCGATCCGGCCGCCCCGAAACTGGTTCAGCCCGAGGCCGCAGAGAAGGCGACCGAGAAGGCTGCCGAGACGAAGCCAGAACCGGCGCCCGCTCCGATCGAAGTCGCCGCGGCACCTGCCAAGCCGCCGGAGGCCGCCGAAAGCGAGGCTCCCGCGATCGCGGTCCAGCAGACGCGCTTTGCGATTGATCTCGGTGGCGCCAACTCGCTCGATGGCCTGCGCGCGCTGTGGCGCGGGGTCACCAAATCCAATCCCGAAATCGCAGCGCTGCGGCCGATCATCATGATCAAGGAAGGCAACACCGGCCTTGGCATGCAGATCCGCCTCGGCGCCGGTCCGCTGATCAATGCAGCGGCTGCAGCAAAACTCTGCGCCGGCCTCGCCGAGAACGACCGCCACTGCGAGACCACCGTGTTCGACGGCCAGCGGCTGTCAATGCGCGGCGGCCAAGAGAAGAAGCAGGACAAGGGGCAAGACAAGACCCAAGACAAGACCCAAGACAAGACGCAAGACAGGGTTCAGGAGAAGAACTCCGACAAGAACCAGGACTCGGTGCCGCAAGCCGAGACCGCCCCGGCGCCCGCGCCGGCCGCCAAGCCGGACAAGCATCGCCGCAGCTATTCCTCAAAACGCTCGTCGAAGCGCGAGGAGCCCGCGCCTGCTCCTGCGGCGCAGCCGGCCGCACAGCCGAAGCCGGAGACGGCGTCGGCGGGATCGACGCTGTCGTCGTTCTTCAGAAGGTAGCTTACCTCGCGGCAATTCATCAGCGTAATGGGTGAAGGATCTCACGCAGGTCGCGAGAAACTTGCGCCTCCCCTGTTGCCCCGTTCCACCATCCCGACCATATTGCCGCCATGACAAAAAAGCCCTTCCGCCTCACGCCCTACCAGGTGCAGTTCCTAATCGTCGTCGGCTTCGCCAGCGTCGGCTATGCGCTCTATCTGCGCTATCTCGGAATCGAAAACTCGCAGGTCGGTCTCGCCTGCGACGCCGGGCTTCAGACCCTGGTCTGCAAGGCGCGCTCGGTCTCGACCGTGCTGTTCAAGAATTCGGTGTTCGGCATCGTCGCGCTGGTGGTGGCAACGCTGAACCTGATGCGGCCGTCCATCGTGCTGCTCACCGCCGGCATCATCGCCGCGGGCCTTGGCATCGTGCTCTACAATGTCGTGCTGTCGGGCCTGGCGATCGGCCTGCTCATTCTTGGATTTGCTCGGCCCGCGCCCGCCACAGCGTGAGCGCGAACAAGAGATAGATCGCGCAGGTCCACAGCGACTGCCAATTGTCGCGGCCCTCGTTGAACAGCACATAGGCCGCCGACAGCGTCAGCACGCCGGCGAAGACCGATTCCGCGATCGGACGCTGGCCGATCTGCGGCCGGTTCAGCATCAACAGCGCAAACGGCACAACCGCCATCGTCAGCGCGGCGTAAGGGAAATCCTTGTAGCGCGGGTCGAACACGAATCCGAGCGCGGTCTGCGCCGCGATGACCGCCGTCACTGCCAGCGTCAAGCCGAGCACGGCGGTGAGCTTCGACCATTTCCGGCCCTCGCGCGGACCAAGCAGATCGAGGAAGGTCGGAAGGCTGCGGCCGATCACCATCGCCTGCGCGCAGAAGATCGGCGACAGGATGCCAGCCGCGAGCAGCGCGCCCCACAGCAGCCAGCCGCCGATGCCGTAGCTCTCGTAGTACATCTTGTCGGCGCCGATCCCGAGCAGAATGCCGGCCGAGGTTGCCGAGATCGCCACGCCGAGCCAGGACGAGAAGCGCGGCGTCCACGGTCTGCGCCGCAACGTCAGGCCCGCGACCGCGAACACCAGCACGGAGAGGCCCATGCCGGCGGCCATGTACCATTTCCAGTACGGGAAATTGCTGATCGGCTCGCCCGGCGGATATTTCAGGCCACGGCGCACCGAGTCATAGAGGCCCCAATAGCCGCCGACGGTGCCTTCCAGTTTGCGCTTCCACGGCTGGTCGTAGGACTCGATCAGATTGACGCGGAATTTCTGCGCTTTCGCCAGACTCAGGATCTCCGAGACCACGCGCGCCTGGTTGGTGCGCGACGGCAGCGCGCCATCTCGCATGCGCCCTTCGCTCGGCCAGCCGGTTTCGCCGATCAAAATCTCCTTGCCGGGAAATGCGACCGCCATGCGCTCGCGGATCTGTTCGACATGGGAGGCGGCGAACTTGGCCCGCACCGGATTGTCTTCCCAATAGGGCAGGATGTGGATCGTGACGAAGTCGACGGCGTCATAGATCTCGCGATTCCTGAGCCAGAACTCCCAGACATCGGCATAGGTGACGGGCACGCTGACCTGCGCCTTCACCGAGCGGATGATGGAGACGAGGTCCGCGGTCGTCATCTCGCCGCGCAGCAGCACTTCGTTGCCGACGATGATGCTGGTGATGATCCCGGGGAAATCCTTGGAAAGGCGAATGGCGAGCGCGGCCTGCTCGAAATTCTTGGTGCGGTTGCTGGAGAGCCAGATGCCCTGGAGCACCTTCAGCCCGCCGATCCGGGCCGCGATCGCCGGCACCTGGTCGAGCCCGTTCTCCATCGAATAGGTGCGGACGCAGTCGGTGATCTCCTTGAGCTGGCGCAGGTCCTGCTCGATCTGATCGGCCTCGATATGAGTCCATGCGTTCAGCGGCGACTGCTCGCCGCGGAACGGCGCGTAGGAGACGCATTGGACCTTGTCGGCGGGATCGATCGGGGCGCGCGCGAGCGAGATCGGCGTGGCAAGCCACCACCACACGGCAGCGATCGCACCCAATGAAACGAGCAGAAGCGCCAGTGGCGTACGAAGAGAAATCGGTTCCGTCCTCCGCGAAGGGCCGTCGATTACCTGCTAGCACGCCGTCTGCCAAGGGGGTGACTCCGTTATGGATCCATCCCTCCCCTGAGGAATTTACCTGCGGCCGTTCGACCGAGGCCTAGGATCGTGACTTTGCTGGACAAAATTCCAGATTCAGGCCATGGACTGGGGAGGACTTTTCCGCCGCATTGGAGACCCATTTGGACGCCATCACCGAGCGCGTCCGCGAAGGTCCTGACGCGGACGGTCAGTGATATATTGGGGAATTCATGCGGCAACGGGTGTTCGAGTTACGAAATGCGGTCCTGCGGCAGTTCGCCGCCACCTTGGCCGTTTCTTCCCTTGTCATCCTGATGGGTATCGGCCTGATGGGTATCGGCGCGGCCTCCGCCCAGAGCGGCACGCCCGCCCCCGACCAGAGCAAGGCAGCCGCCCAGCCCGCCGACACGGCCAAGGATGCCGCTCAGAATCAGCGCCGCACCGACGAATTCGCCGAAGCAGCCCAGGTCATCAGCGGCCCGGCCGGCAACCCCGAATGCGTCTGGCTCGGCCGCCGCGTGGTGCGGCTGATGTGGCGGGACGACCTCGATACCGCATTCCGCCATCTCGACCTCTATGACCGTTTCGGCTGCCCCGGCGGCCACATCCAGGCCGCCTTCCGCTGCCTGACCCGCTTCGGCGGCCAGATCGATCCCAAGGTCGCCGAAACCCTGGACAGCCGTGTGCACGCTTGCTGGATCAACCCGGCGTCGCAGCCGCAGCAGGCGGCGGCCGCGGCCTCGCAGCCGGCCGCGCCCGCATCGGGCAATGCGCAGCCGCAGCCGGCGGCGAGCCCCTCGCCGGCGGCAAGCCCGTCACCGGCGCCCCCGAAATAGCCGCGATTGTTTCAGCCTCCGTTCAGGAACGATCGGCGATAGAAGCAATTGGCACTGCTGCGAATTTCGAAATGTGCATGCCCTCATTCGGTCATGAGGCGATGACAGTTGTGAAACCGCGCGGCAGAGGTATGCTCCATTTGCCGCGGACTTGGTCGGATCTCGGGGTCGGATCCGCTTCCCTGCCCCCTCAGCCCCTTTTGGTTTAGCCGCGATGCGGGTTGTCGCCGCCGTTCTGTTGCTTGTGTCCGCGCTCCACGCCGGCCTCTGGGGAGTCTTGCGCGACAAGGAACCCGCGCCCGACTTCAAGGGCCTGCTGCCCAGCGTCTCCTATGCCCCGTTCGAGGGCTCGGCTCATCCTGATATCGACAACATTCCGACGGTGGAGAAAATCCGCGCCGACCTGAAGACGCTGTCGACGATGACGCGCGCGATCCGCCTTTATTCGTCCACGGGCGGCGTGGAACTGGTGCCGCCGATCGCGGCGGAGTTCGGCCTCAAGGTCACCGTCGGCGCGTGGATCGACAAGGACAAGGATCGCAACGAGCGCGAGATCAAGGCCGCCATCGAGCTCGCGCGCAAGAACAGCAACGTCAACGGCGTCGTCGTCGGCAACGAGGTGATCTACCGCGGCGAGCAGAAGGTCGAAGACCTCATCGAGATGATCAAGAAGGTCAAGGGCGCGGTCCGCGTACCCGTCACGACCGGTGAGATCTGGAACATCTGGCGCGACAATCCCGACCTCGGCTCCAACGTCGACTTCATCGCCGCCCACGTGCTGCCCTATTGGGAAAACTTCCGCTCGGATCAGGCGGTCGACCAGGCCGTCGACCGCTACAATCTGTTACGCAACCTGTTCCCCGGCAAGCGCATCGTGATCGCCGAATTCGGCTGGCCGAGCGCGGGTTACAATTTACGCAACGCCGACCCCGGTCCGTTCCAGCAAGCACTGACCTTGCGCAACTTCGTCAGCCGCGCCGACGCCATCGGCATGGAATACAACATCGTCGAGGCCATCGATCAGCCCTGGAAATACTTCGAAGGCGGCGTCGGTCCGTACTGGGGCATCCTCAACGCCAGCCGCGAGCCGAAATTTGCCTGGACCGGCCCGGTGCAAAATCCCGATTATTGGAAGCTGATGGGTGTGGCGCTCCTCGTCGGTATCCTGCTGTCGCTGCCAATCCTGCGGCTGCAGCAGCCGACGGCGAAGCAGGCGTTCCTGCTGTCGGCCACCGCCAACGGCGTCGGCGCCTGGGCTGCCACCGTGTTCGCGTTCTGGAACGGGCACTATTTCATCTTCGGCTCGGCCTTCGCGCTCACGCTCGGCATGATCCTGCTTGTTCCCCTCGTGCTGATCGCGATGGCGCGCATCGACGAGATCGCGGCCGTCGCGTTCGGCCGGCCGCCGCAGCGGCTGCTCACGAAAGGCAAGCCGGTCGAGGACGTGCCCGAGAATTATTGCCCGAAGGTCTCGATCCACATCCCCGCTTATTTCGAGCCGGTCGAGATGCTCAAGCAGACGCTCGATGCGCTGTCGCGGCTGAACTATCCGAACTACGAATGTGTCGTCATCATCAACAACACGCCGGACCCTGCCTTCTGGCAGCCGATCCAGGATCATTGCCGCACGCTCGGTGAACGCTTCAAGTTCATCAACGCCGAGAAGGTGCAGGGCTTCAAGGCCGGTGCGCTGCGCATCGCGATGGACCGCACCGCCGTCGACGCCGAGATCATCGGCATCCTCGATGCCGACTACGTCGTCGATCCCGACTGGCTGAAGGACCTCGTGCCGGCGTTCGCTGATCCCAGCGTCGGCCTGGTGCAGGCGCCGCAGGAACATCGCGACGGCGACCTGTCGATCATGCACTACATCATGAACGGCGAATATGCCGGGTTCTTCGACATCGGCATGGTCCAGCGCAACGAGACCAACGCCATCATCGTGCACGGCACGATGTGCCTGATCCGCCGCGCCGCGATGGACATGGCCGGCGGCTGGTCGTCCGACACGATCTGCGAGGACAGCGATCTCGGCCTTTCGATCCAGCAGCTCGGCTGGACCACGCACTACACCAACCACCGCTACGGCCAGGGCCTGCTCCCCGACACCTACGAGGCCTTCAAGAAGCAGCGTCACCGCTGGGCCTATGGCGGCCTCCAGATCGTCAAGAAGCACTGGCGGAACTTCCTGCCCGGACGGAGCCGGCTGACGCCCGACCAGAAGCGCGAATATGGCCTCGGCTGGCTGAACTGGCTGGGTGCCGAAAGCCTCGGCGTCGTCGTGGCGCTGCTCAACCTCGTCTGGGTGCCGATCGTCGCCTTCGCCGACATCGCCATCCCCGACAAGATCCTGACGCTGCCGATCATCGGCGCCTTCATCGTCTCGCTCGTACACTTCTTGTCGATGTACCGCGCGCGCGTCGCGATCAAGCCCGGCCAGATGCTGGGCGCGATGATCGCGGCGATGAGCGTGCAGTGGACGGTGTCGCGCGCGGTGGCGCAAGGACTGATCACCGAGCACATCGCGTTCGCGCGCACCTCCAAGGGCGGCCTGTCGAGGATGTCGATCGAGTTCCAGGCGTTCTGGGAGGCCGTGATCGGCGCCCTGCTCCTGATCGGTGCCGGCGTGCTGGTGGCCTCCAACAGCTACCGCCAGATCACGGAGATCTACATCTTCGCCGGCGTGCTGGTGCTGCAGAGCCTGCCGTTCCTGGCCGCGGTCGCCATCGCCATCCTCGAGCTCAGCCGCATCAACTCGTTCCAGTTCTGGCGCGACAGCGCGATCCGCACCGCCGAGCTGATCGGCTTGCGCCCGGTCGCGCTACCCACCCCCGCCGGCACGCCGCAGCAAGTGCCGGTGCCGAGCGAGGTCCGGCGGGAAGCGAACTGACGGGGCTCCGAGCGTGGCATCCGTCCCGTGGGCGGACGTCGCGGCTTCTTCGGCGTGGATGACGGCCGCCATTCGGGTTGAAAATCCCGGCTCAAGCATTGGAAACGGCGAGCGAATTCCCGCTGTTGCCTTCAAGTTCGGCAACCACCCGAGCTATTGACCTCCGCGCCCCATCCCCCTACACAGCGCGGGCCGAAAGCATGATCCGGAAACAGCCGGTTTTTCCGCAACGCTTGCGTCGATGTGGCGGCAAGACATGCTTTTCCAAATGACCGAAGACGATGGCTATTTCTGTGAAGCCATCAGCGGCCATGGGAGCGCGTAGCTCAGCCGGTAGAGCACGTGACTTTTAATCACGGGGTCCTGGGTTCGAGCCCCAGCGCGCTCACCAAACAACCCACTGAAATAATTACCTTCTTTGGCTTTGCTGCATGCCGTGCCCCCGCGATCTCTTCTTGGGGGCACTTTGGGGGCACGGTTTTAGACTTGTCGGAACGGGCGCGCGCCACGCGCAGCGATCCGTTGCTCTACATAGCTTTCGACTTCGCTGGCGACCCACGCTACGCGGCGCTCCCCGATCCGCACACGCTTGGGAAACTTGCCTGCGGCTTCGAGCCTATCGATCTGCCTCCGCCCAAGCGGCATGTCGTAGGTCCCCTTCAATTCGTCGAAGGTAACGAGCTTCCGTGGGATTTTTGTACTGAAGTTCGTGGCTTCTAGCGCTTTGGTTTGTCGCTGACCTACCCTATCGTTCGTTAGGGACGACTCAGATTGGCGCTTCACGGTCTGAGTTCGAGTTTCCTTGGCCGAAGTCTCGGTTTGTGCCGGCTGGTCCGCGATCTGATTTTCCGAAAGGAGCTTTGCCGCGAGTTTGCGAGCTTTCTTGAAACTGATTTTATTCACCGTGCCGATCAGCTTCTGAATGCGCCTTCCATCCTCAAAGTACTCGACAGCGTAAACCATTCGACCCTTTCGGGTCAGAAACACTGCAAAGCCCGGCAAGCCGTCTAGCTCTACCAATGTCTGGCCGATCCCGCTCACACAATAATTGTTAAACGAAAAATATGAAGAAGGCAATACCTGTTAAACAAAAAAGAAGAGGACGGCCTGCCACTGGGCAAACTCCCCTTCTTGGTTTTCGGGGGTCGCCGGACTTACGAGCTGAAATCGTCAAGTGGGCTGAACGTCAGCCTGATCAGCCGAAATTGTCGGAGGCTATTCGGCGGCTCGTCGAGTTGGGACTAAAGAAGTAGCGTCGCGGTGCTTCTGCGCCCTCACAAAACATTCTGCACTCCAGAAATAGGCTTGCTTTCGGAATGACCTTCAACGTTTTCGCGCAGACCAGCATCGGCTCTTTCTACAAGGCGATTGATCGTTGGGAAGACGGCTATCAAGAGAACACATTTGCCTACATGGCTATTAAGCAAGGAGCCGATTTTGTGCTTGCGCAAGGGATGCTTTGGCTGAATTCGCTAACCCATAAAACTCCGCTTATGTACTTCGAAACGGAGAATGTTTGCGCGGGACATTTTAAGCTGGCGGACGCCGGGAAGACCTATCGCGAATTCATCAGCAATTTAGGCGCTGGCACAATCGTCACGCCTCAGCGAACATTGCAATTTCCTTTCACTGGCGGTGCCAATCATCACGCCTCGTTCACACCACTCCATCCTTCGGCTTTGCAGGCGCAGTCCCGAGTAAATGTGCTCAAGATAACGGGCAACAATGCGCCATTGCAGGCCGAGACATCTGTGCTTGATTGGGAACTGAGGAGTGCCCCTAATCCGTACGACACAATTGCTGAGCTGCTTTCGGAATTTGGACTGGGCGGTCTGTTCACCGACAAGATCACAGTCGAAGTGATCGCCACTTCGGTGATGGGCTTCAACGGCGACGGTTGCACTATTTCTGGTGAGACCGGGACCATCGTTGTCCAACTCGCAAACACGTTAGACCGGAAGAACGCCTCTGTGGGATACAGGCAGATTAGCCAAGGCAAGGTCGTTCGGGGCAACCTAAGTGGATCACAGTTCGAATGGGAGCAGACGGACGAGAAACAGGTTGGGACCTACAATATTCCAGTCGCAAAGGGATCCATCCTCCATTGCTATGCTCTCTATAGCGGTGTCGCTCAAACACACTGGTTTATAACTGATCCCACCACGTCCCAAAATCCACGCCGCGTGGTAACCGAGGCTTTCGATGGCGGCCTTGCAATTCTCAATGAGTTTCTTGGTCGCTCGCGAGGAAAAGGCCGCGATGCACGCGATCTCGAAGTCGGCGTCGCGTGGCTATTCTGGATGCTCGGGTTTGGCACGGTCCAATTTGGCTCGACTGCACGAACGCAAGACTTCTCAGACGTGGTCTTAGTGACGCCACAGGGGCACATGGCAATTGTGGAATGTACGACTGGTCTCCTCCGAGTTGACAACAAACTACCTAAACTTATTGCTCGCGCTGCCGACGTGCGGGCGCGCTTGGACCGATCCAATCACGGCCACGTAAAGCTCCTGCCGATAATGGTATCAACGCTCTCGCGGCAAGAGCTGGAAGCCGACCTGGACGGCGCGGAAAAGCTGGGAGTTTTGGTTCTCGCGCGAGAGGAGTTGGATGAAGCCGTAAATCGCACCGTCATTAGTGCGAACCCTGACGAGCTGTTCGCTACGGCGGAAAAAGAGGTCGATAGGCTGAAGGCGAAGGCCCGAGGGAATGACGAACCTGAGCTTCCGCTGCCTCCGACAGCATGATCGATGTAAGCGCTCTGTGGACGTGATCTTGCGCGCTTGAGGCGGCTACCACGTGATCGATGATAGGACCACGTGACTTTCACGCCGAATTGCGCTCCTCCGGCCAGCACGTGATCGCGCGTCCCCGAGGATTAAATTTGCAACTCATGGAAAAGATTGAAGTTTCTCCAGGTTTAGAGCACGTGATTTTCTGTTTCTTATTTTCGGTAGTCGAGGAATTTCAGCAACGTCATGGAGTTTAAGAAAGCCGCATAACAGCTTGAATTCTCTGCAAGTCTCGCCATGTCGCGTTATGTCGCGTTACGACTATACTTTTAATCACGGGGTCCTGGGTTCGAGCCCCAGCGCGCTCACCAACACAATGAAGCAGTAATCCCAAACGCAACTTCGACAGAAAGCTCCATGTCGGCACTGTGTCGGCAGCTGAATTGCCGCTGCCGACGCGTCCTGCCGCCGCAAACGAGCGGCGCTTTGATGTCGGCGCTTGCCGACGAGACTCTTCCGGAAAGCTGGTGTGCCCAAAGCCATTCCGCCCCAAATAGGCCGCCTCAGTTGCCGCTCTCTCAGACGGTGCCGACGTCCCGCACGCCGGGCTCCGCCTCGTCACCGGAGCCAGAGAACAAGTAAAGTAAGGCGGCGCCGGTCGTCCCCGCCTTAAGCGCGCAATCTTGATTTGGGCTCTCTCCCCGGCGACAGGCCAATCCTATATGATAGCCAACGGACCATCGGCAGGAGCCACTCCATGCTTGCCTCAATCATGTTTGGCTTGGTCATTGTCACCCTGATGATGTGGTGTGGGCGCGTGACCGCCAATTTCGCGGCACAGAGAGGCCGGTCTAGGCGCATTTGGTTCATCTGGGGAGCGCTGCTGTTTCCACTGTTTCCGGCTCAATGGTTCGTCTTGGGACTTCTGCCAAAGAAGTAAGGCCGCTTCTCAAACGTCCGCCTCTTTCATTTGCCTATCGGCCTGAGTTCCGGGCGGAACGAACGGACAGTCGAACGATTGCTCCTCTTGAGTAGGAGTTGCGTCATGCGTCATGCGCCGTCGATTGTGCCGCTGGATCGGCTCGACCGGGAGATTTACCTGGTACTGGAAGACTTCGGCGCGCGCGCCGGCTGCTCCTGGCGCGAGGCCGACGAGCAGGATACCGACGTCGAGACCATCATCCGCGACCTACTCTCCGGGCAGTACGCGTATCCCGTCCGTATCGTCGCCTTCAACGCCATCGAGGGCTGGTCTCGCGATGCCACCAGCGAGATCGCAGATGAGCTTGCCGAGCGTGTCACGAGTAGCGAGATCACGCCGGCCTTGCAGGCCTTCGTCCAAGCAAATGCTTCCCGACCTTTTGCTGTACAACTGGCGCTTCCTCTACGGGGGGCCGCCTGAGTTCAATCTGTGATCGTGATGTTGCGTGGGGATTGCGGTGCCAGTGCACTAAACAGGCACAGCCATCGGAGGTTCGCGCTTCCCTTCGGCATGATTTTTTGGTACCAAATAAAATGAAACCAGCAAAAAAGATTCGTGCCAAAAAGCATCGCGGCCGCCCCGCTACTGGTCAAGGCGTCCAGATCGGCACGCGCTGGCCGGAGGCGACTGTCGCTCAGATCGACGCATGGGCGTCGGGGCAGGAAGACACTCCGGCTCGCTCTGAATCCATCCGTCGGCTGGTTGATATTGGCTTGGGCAAACCCGCCTCCGCCCTCGCGGTTACGTCTACCGCCAAGGCCTCGTCCGAGCGGGCTCGGGAAATGGCGGGTAATGCGATCGACAAGCTCAAAGACAACAAAGCGAGCCCGGATGACCAGGCCAGCCGCAAGCGGCGGCTCGTCAAGGGACCCGAGGAATTCCAGAATGTTCGACGCGACCGGCCAAATCGAAAATGAATTGACCGGCGCCCGCCTGGTCAATCTCGCCTGAAGGCAAAAAGCAAATGATCAAACCCAAACGGTCGGCCGCGCAACAAGTCGCGGACGAAGCCGATCGAAGGACCCTCAATCCGATAGGATCGAGACAGACAATAGCGGACAGCCAAGCCACTCCGGAGTTTCAGGAAAACCTCAAACGCCTGAAGTCCGAGCGGCTGGAGCGTGAGGCTAGACTGAATCCGAAGCGCAAGGTCTGATTTGAGCTTATCGACCCTTCGCCTCGCCTGGCTGGGCCGGTCAGGCGAACGGGCCGCGTCGGATGGCGGGTGCAGAAGGTCATGGGAATGTTGAACCGACGGTGGATGATCTTCCTGCTGGTTTCCGTGGTGATTGTTTGCTCGATCTTCGCAGGCGCTCGGTACTATCTGAGCAAATGCCATGGCATGGATGCGTGCGCGGCCGCCGAAGCCGAGAGCCATGAGCGAGACAAGCCAACCGAGCCACAATAGTTTTCGGGTGAAAAGCCGGCTGCGGAGGCGGATGAAGCCACCGGCGAGTTCGCGAACGAATGGCAGTCGACCGCGATGACCGCCTACACCACGCCGCCGAAGTCGATGCCTTCCTTGGCGAGCGCCTCGGCTTCCTCGGCGGACGCTGTCGGCTTCGTGTCGAGATAGGGACGCTCAGTCGCCGGCATTATCGTGCGGATGTTTTGGCCGTCTGTCCGCGTGATGCGAGCAACCCAGCGCTTGGGCCCGTGCTCGACTTGCTGGATGTGGTACTGCTTATAGGTAATCATGACTCACGGACGCAACTGACGCTAACGGCGGCTCCCTTTATATCCAACGGCACGCCGCCGAACAACGATTTCCTAAAGTGAGGTTAAGATCGCCGGCGTGAACCCGTTCAGCGATCATTCAGCCGCTCAGGCGTAGGCATAGTGCGATTGGGAGAAGTCCGATGATCGGTGCAGTTGTGGCAACCTTGCTGGCTCTACAGCTCGGTGAGGTTCATCAGGTTCAATACCGTGTCCCTGTGCACCCACCGCCGTGCGGCCACGGCTGGGACGTCAGCGCCCGCGACGGCATGTGCTACCCCAACGGCTACTTGCCGCCGCAAGAACAGGCCGCACGGCAGTACTATGGAGGCGGTAGAAGCTATGGCCACTATCCCGTTCCTTGCGGAAACGGTGCCGATATCGATACCCGCGACGGCCAGTGTTACCCGACCGGAACGGTTCCGCCGCAGTTTCAACAGGGCCGGCAAGGCTATTACGGCGATGACTATTACGAGCGCCGTCCGCGGCGTCGTTACTATTGAACGGCCCCTCAGGGCAAACCGGCGGGCCCCTGGTCGCTTCTTAGGATCCGGTGACAGTGCCGGAGCGCACTGTCACCAGCATTCCGTAGTTCCAAGTCGGGTAAAAAGCCGCGCTCACGTTAGCCCGCCAAGTGAGCGCGGACAAAGTCTCAGATCACCTGCCTGACCCTATCTTCAGCTCTCCGGGCCCGAAACTGTGGCAGGCACGCTCAACGGCGCTCCTCCAACTGAAACGGGACCTGCAGATTTCGACTGCCGAACGATCCGCTTGCGCATCGCTGCGGACAGTCCATAGCGCGCATGCGCTCTTCGAACGGAGGACGTGACGTCCGACATCATGGCATTTTGCAGCGAGTCGATCTTCGCAATCAGCGTGGACAGCTGCGAAGATACCTTCCTCACATCGACCCGTTCATCCGTGATGCTCTGCCGGAGCGAAAGCAGCACCATCGAATCCGCCTGCAGCACAGCCGCGTTTTGTTGCAAGGCCTGATTGCTCTCCTGCAGCGAAGCCGTGTGTTGCTGCTGGGTCGACTGAATATCCTTCAAGGCCGCGACAACCGGATCCGGCTTTGGCGCTGAAGCCTCTTGGCGCGGGAGCAGATCAGCCAGGCTGCTCAGATTCAGCGATGGCAGGCCGGACGGCCATGTGTAGATCGCCGCCGCGCCGTTGATGGCCAGGGCACACACCGACAGCGCCATGACCGACGTCCGGCCGGACCGCTTGATCGGTTCTGGCGCGTCCAAGCTTGCGGGTTCGCCGGCGGCGATGGCCGCAGCCAGTGCTGCAGGGTCGAGCTGTTCGACAAGGCCTTGCGTTTCGAAAGTCGCGGTCATGGCATTGACCCCAAATGAGCGAGCAACAGGAAGCCGTCGCCGGAACGTCCTCGCGACAGCTCCCTTACGCAGCACCCATCTACAACTGTCTAAAATTGTGGGCTTTTCAGCTTAATTCCACGTTAGCGGCCGCGGCCTGCTGCAGACCCCGGCCATCCCGGCCGACTACGGGGTCGTGCGAGGGTCATGACAGGCAGGCCGGTGCGCGAGCTCCTCCCGATCCCGGGAAGCCGCCCTGGTCCGAAGCGGATTTTCCGAAGTTGGCAGACTACCCCTGTTTTGCCCGACGCGTCAACCGGCGTCTCCGCCGGATGCAGGACCGCCATGTGCCAAAAAGAAAGCGTTGCGCCAGCGGGACTTAGCTACTGTGCATGGGGTTGTTTTGGCGATTTTGGCCATCGCCTGCTCGTGCGCCGGGCCCCTGTCCCAAAAGCCGCGAGACAACCCGCTCAAAAAGTGTAGGATTCGACAAAACAGGGAGGAGCGGCATGTTTGAAATCAGCGGTTTCGACACGGCAGGAATCGTCAGCCTCAAGCGGCTGTCACTCGCCGCCGCCCTCAAGAAGGCCAAGGAGCTCATCGCCGACGGATGCTGGGGCGTTCAGGTGATTGGTCCGGGTGGCCAGGTCTACACCTCGTTCGAGGAGCAAGCCGCGTAGTCGCCCGCCTTCGGCATCATTCGAAAAGCACCCGACCGATCGCGCGCCGCGCGGTCTGGCCGTTGCGGTGATAGACGTGAAAACCCCAGCGCCTGGTGGAGCGCTGGGGCGTTTTCAAAATATCATTTGGTCAAGCAATGAGGCCTTCGTAGCAGCGATCTCGACCATCGCTTGTGAACTGCTTCACACGGCCTTCGATCTTTCCACATCTTGACGAGGCTCAACTGCCGCGCGCCGTGCCGTTGCCAATCAACTCGTTTGGGAGCACGCTCTCTCCAGGCGCGCAGACGCCGCTCAGGGAGAAAGCCATGAAGGACACGGGCCTGGATCATCGCCACCGCGACAAGGATGGCGCGATCAGCAAGAAGCACGGCAACACGCTGGTCGGTACGTTGCGCAAGATCTACGGCAAGGGTTTTGCTGCCGGTTATCCGGATACGACTGAACTCAGCGAGGTCTTGCATCAGCTGAACGAGACATCGCTCAGCCAGTTGCGGCGCGATCACGACACCGGGCATCTCAGCCACAAGATCGACCACGTCCCGAAGTGATGGACGTCACGAGTCCCAACTTCAGGTAGTTGAATCAACTGGGCTGCCGGGCGTCTCGGCGAACTTGCCGTTTGAGCCCTCGCCGCCCGAGCGCTAGGATGAGCCTTTTACGGAGGCTCATTTGAAACAGTTCATGATCATCACCGCCATTGCACTCGCCGTGACGGCTCCCGCCCGCTCGCAGGCTCTCGTCGATCCCAACAAGGTTGCTCCCGAATATCGCGAGGCGGCCGAGAAGCGGCGGGCCGAGCAGATGCGGCAGCGCGAATGCGCGCTGAAGGCGGATCTCGAGAAGGTGCTGCCCAGGGATCGCACCGTCTATCTCAACCATTGCCTGGACACGATGGCGGCCAAGCAATAGCGCCTGATCGAGCGGCTTGAAGTCGCCGACGCGTTCAAGCTTTCTTCAGACATTTGGGATCACCTGACGATCCATTTTCATCAGTCATTGTCGATCGACCGCGCATGAGTTTCGTCCAGATTCAGTGCACGCGCTGCAAGACCGTATTCCGCGACCGCGCGGGACGGTTGCAGGACGGCTATTCCAGGCAATGTCCGAGCTGCGAGGTGGTGCTGTTCTTCGCGGAGGATTCACCGAACCCTCAGGTCAAGCAGGCCATGAAGCGCGCGCGCAAGGCTCGCAAGGAGCAGCGCGAAGCCGAAATGGCCAGAATGTCCGCGCCGCAACCGCGCGCCAATTTTTCGCGGGCCCACACCGGACGGATACAGCTCTCGTCGGAGGACGACGAGGAGGCCTAGCTCACCCGCGCTTCCGCGGAAACAGGCGGTCGCGGATATAGCGCGAGGTCGGCGTTAGGCGGATGCCGCGCGGCTTCTGCCAGACGGCGCGGTCGATCTCGTGCTTGTCGCCGATCGCGAGCCTGCCCTTGGCGCCCTTGGCGATGAAGATCGCGTCGCTCATCTTGCGGCCGGAACGCTTGTTCCTGGCCGTCACTTCCTTCCAGAGGCTGATCCGGCCGAGCTTCAGCTTGGGCAGCTCTTCCTTGATCTCCCGCCGCAGGCAGTCCTTGTCGGACTCGCGCGCGCGCTTGCGGCCGCCCGGAAACATCCACAGGCCGTCCGACCGGCGTCTGACCAACAATACCTTGCCGCGCTTGGCGGCAACCAGTTTGGAAGACTTCGCCATGTCCGCCGTAATCGAAAATAGAATCGAGCCCATGGTAACTTGTCTAGTCGGATAGACAAGTTCCGGATGGATCTTGATCACCCGGGCCAAGGCCGTCAGATCTGATTAAACCCGGCAGGCCGATCCCGCCGTTCGAGGCGCCAGATCAGCCCTCGCCCGCCGCTGTGCCCGCCCTTGCCCCCGCCTCTGCCCGGTCCTCCGTCCTGATCCAGGCCATCATCATCTCCCAGGCCACCGACAGGATGATCGGGCCGATGAACAGGCCGACGATGCCGTGGGCGAGCGTGCCACCGATCACGCCGACGAAGATGACGATGGTCGGCGTGGTCAGGCCGCGCCCCATCACCAGCGGCTTCAACATGGTGTCGAGGAAACCGACGAGGACGAGAAACACGGTGAGCAGCAGCGCGGTGGTGACGTCCTTGGCGGTCCAGATCCAGATGATCACCGGCAGCAGCACCAGGAAGGCGCCGATCTGCACGATCGAGAGCAGCAGCACAATGAAGGCGAGCAGGCCGGCGCTCGGCACCGCGGCAAGCTTGAAGCCGATGCCGGCGAGCAATGCCTGCACGATCGCGACGCCGATCACGCCTTGCGCCACGGCGCGGATGGTCGCGCCCGCGAGCCCCAGGAAATGCTCGCTCTGTTCGGGCACGATGCGAAACAGGAAACCGCGGCCGGCCGCAACCAGCCGCGGCCCGTGCGGAAACAGGAAGCCGGCCACGAACACCGAGACCAGGAACTGGAGCGTGCCGACGCCGGCATCGCCCGCGAGCGACAAGAGCGGTCCCGCCAGCGGCTGGAGATACGGCGCCACCTCGCGGAGCACTGCGCGGATGTTGTTGTAGGCCTGCTCCCAGAGGTCGAATAACCAGGGGCCAACGACCGGCCACGACTTGAGCTGCTCCGGCGCCGATTGAAGCGCGAGGTCGCCGGTGCCGAGCTGGTGCGCCAGCTCGCGCACTCCGTCCACTGCGCTGATACCGAGCCAGGTCGCAGGACCGATGACGATGCCGAGCGTGATCAGGGTCAGGATCGCCGCTGCGGTCTTGGGCCGGCCGCCGAGGATCTTGGCGACCCAGCTGAAGGCCGGGTAGAACGCGACCGCGAGCACGCCGCTCCAGGCAAGGATCGGCACGAAGGGGCGGATGATCAGCAAGGTCCAGATGATCAGCAGGCCGAGCAGGCCGACGCGGATCACGAGCTGGATGATGTCCTCGCCCGTCAGGAGCTGACGCAGACTTTTCACGGGCACGGCTTTCCTTGCGGCATTGACGCGGGTTCCGGCACTTGCGCGGCCCCGCGTTATTGCCAGCCGCGCACCCGGCGTCAAGACGACCGGGCCGGCACGAGCCGGCGATTAGGAACGCATCGGGCCATTCTGCATTCCGAGACGATGGCACGCCGCCCCAGAGAGCCCGTCGCACACGCGGGAATTCACCGCGGCATCCGCTTTTCGCTGAAGCCAAACGGCGCACCGGGCTATTGGCGCTACGCCTATGCCGTCGGCGACAGGGCCCGCACCGGGCGCGTGCAAGGCAGGCTGCCGTTGCTCGCCATCAGGCGCGTTCAGATGTGCATCGACCGGGACATGCGAAGCATCCGGACCGGCGATTGATCTTGCGGCGGCGCCGTGGGCGAGCGCCGGCAAGGTGCGCGACGTGATGCCGGCTTGGCTAACGGTGATTAACCGGATTTCGGCCGACCGGTTTACGTCGATGCAAAGGCGTGCACCTACGCTTCCATCGAGGTCCCTCAAACCACTTCGGTGCAATGGCCAATACCATCTGGACGATCGAAGAATTCACCTGCGCGGGTTGCAGCATGAACTACACGGCGACAAGGGAGGAGCACGCCGAAGCGCATTCCGGCACCTTCAAGTGCAGCATCTGCAGCGGCGTGGTGCACACATGGTCCGGCAAACATCATTTCTTCGGCTGGGAAGCGGTGAAAACCAAGCCACCCGTGTTCGGAAGGCGTTGGGCCGGAGCCGGCGGGTAGACTGCTTCCACCGGACCCAGACCAGCTACTCCCGTCAACGCCCCCTGCCCGAACTGCGGCTTCTGCTACTCTGCGGCAACGGTTAAACTCTCCGCCCCGCAACTGAAGCCGACACGCAATGACCTCACCCTTCGTTCCCCAGATCGCCCTTTACCGCACCTGGCTCGCCGAGAAGCGCGGCCTCAACTTCGACAGCTACGAGGAGATGCGGCAATGGTCGGTGCGCGATCTCGACGGGTTCTGGCACGCCATCTGGGACTATTACGATCTGCAATCGCCGACGCCGTTTGCCGCCGTGATCACCGAGCGCAAGATGCCCGGCGCGCTCTGGTTTCCCGGCGCGCAGGTCAACTATGCCCGGCAGGTGTTCCGCCACGTGGACGCGGCTGACGCCGCCGGCCTGCCCGCAATCGTCAGCTGTGGCGAGGACGGCAGGCTTTGCGAGACGAGCTGGCCGGAGCTGCGGCGCAAGGCGGCTGCGCTCGCGCTGCATCTGAAAGAAAAAGGCATCAAGCCCGGCGACCGCGTCGCCGCCTATCTGCCCAACATCGCCGAGACCATCATCGCATTCCTGGCGAGCGCCAGCATCGGCGCGATCTGGAGCCTGTGCGCGCCCGACATGGCCGCGCCCGCCGTGATCGACCGCTTCAAGCAGATCGAACCGAAAGTACTGATTGCCTGCGACGCCGTCACCTATGCCGGCCGCCGGCACGATCGCAAAGACGTCCTCGCCGAGCTGCGGCGGTCGCTGCCGACGGTCGAGCACGTCATCCTGCACAGCGAGGCCGCCGCGCCCGCAGCGGCCGACGCCCTGCTCTCCGAAATTAGCGCAACAACCGGCGCGGAGATCGACGCGTTCGAGCCGGCCTGGCTGCCGTTCGATCATCCGCTCTGGATCGTCTATTCCAGCGGTACCACCGGCCTGCCGAAGCCAATCGTGCACGGCCATGGCGGTATCATCATCGTGGTGCTGGCGCTGCTCGGCCTGCACAACGATCTTGGCTGCTCCTACCACGAGAACTCGTTCGGCGAGCGCTATCACTGGTACTCTTCGACGGGCTGGATCATGTGGAACAGCCAGGTCGGCGGCCTGCTCAGCGGCACCACCTGCTGCATCTTCGACGGCAGCCCCGGCGGCGCCAAGGACAAACCAGACTGGACCACGCTGTGGCGCTTCGTCGCGCAGTCGAAAGCGACCTTCTTCGGCGCGGGCGCCGCGTTCTTCGCCAACTGCGCCAAGGCCGAGGTCGACCTCGTCGCCGCCGGTGATCTCTCACAGCTTCGATGTCTCGGCTCGACCGGCTCTCCGCTGAGCGCCGACACCCAAGCCTGGTTCAACAACCGCTTCGCTGGCCTGTCGAAGACCAACGGCAGCAAGGCGCAGGCCGATATCTGGTGGGCCAACATCTCCGGCGGCACCGATTTCGCCGGCGCGTTCATTGGCGGCAATCGCGAACTGCCGCAGACGCCGGGCGCGATGCAGTGCCGTCTGCTGGGTGCTGCCGTGGAAGCCTTTGACGAACAGGGCCGCGCCGTCATCGGCGAGGTCGGCGAGCTCGTCTGCACCGAGCCGATGCCGTCGATGCCGCTCTATTTCTGGAACGACAAGGGCGGTGCGCGCTATCGCGCGAGCTATTTCGAGACCTATCCGGACAATTTCGACGGCACCGGCCGTGGGCCGGTGTGGCGGCATGGCGACTGGCTCAAGGTCGACCCGGACGGCTCCTGCATCATCTATGGCCGCAGCGATGCCACCATCAACCGGCATGGCCTGCGCATGGGCACGAGCGAGCTCTATTCCGCGATCGAGGCCTTGCCGGAGGTGCTGGATTCCCTCGTCGTCGATCTCGAATATCTCGGCCGTGACAGCTACATGCCCCTGTTCGTGGTGCTGCGCGAAGGCGTCGCCTTCGACGGCGCGATGCAGGCGAAGATCAACAAGGCGATCGAGGCCGGCCTCTCGCGCCGATTCCTGCCCAACGAGATTTTTGCGGTCGCCGAAATTCCCCGCACGCTCTCGGGCAAGAAGCAGGAGCTGCCGATCAAGAAGCTGCTGCTCGGCCAGCCCGTCGAGAAGGTCATCAACCGCGAGGCGATGGCCAATCCCGCCTGTCTCGACTGGTATCTCGCCTTCGCACGCGACTATCTGGCGCGGAGCGAGACTTGAGGGAGATCGCCGCAATTGCGCCGATGCCGTTTGGACTCCGTTCACCGATCGCCGCTAGAGCAGGATGCATCTTCCGCAGCGAACGCGCGCCATGGCCGACCTCAACGCCGTCCTCTCCAGGCTGAACGACCGTCTGCTCCGCCTCGAGGGCGAGCTGTTCGTGCTGCGCTCGCTGGCCCGCGCGACGCTGACGGCGGGCGATGACCACGCGGCGCGAATGCGCAAGCTGGTCGAGGCCGCCAAGGTCGCGCTCGACGACGAGGCCACGCGTCCCCTCGACAAGCCGACGCGCAAATATGTCGATGCGGCGGCCGCGCTGGTGGAGGAATTGCTGGTCGAGCCGACCCAGGCGCGGCCGTTGTTCACCGTCATCGACGGTGGCCGGCGCGACTGAACGTCAAACTGGCCGTCCGTCGTCCGTCGCGGCGATATCGCCCGACTTGAGCCGGCTGAGGCCGGCTTCGATGATCGCGATCTCCTCGTCGATCTGGCCGATCGGCAGGCTGAAGTCGTAGCCGGACCTGCTCTTCAGATCGACTGCAAGCCGTTGCCTGTGCATCATCAGCTCGTCGAGGCCGCGCCGGTTCTTCAGCCGGACATAGACGTCGACGATCTGCTCAATCGCGCTCGGCATGAAATAGGTCCCGGCGAAAAAGCCCGCACGGCGCACCCGCGCCGGCGCGACAATCTCGGTGTCGCGGTACGCAATACAGATCCGCGACGGATTCGTCGATACGCCAAGCTGGTTGAGATCACGTTACCGTCAGATGATTTCGTGATGGCCGAGCATGAAAAAGCCGCTGGCGATCACGCCAGCGGCCAAATCCGGGTTCGAAAACGGATGCGGGTTGAAATGTCGCCAGCCCCGGTCGGTCCACGTTCTAACGGCAAATCCTGGGTCTCTCTGTTAAAAACGAAACACAGGAACCGGCCGTCGGCACTCGCCGCACCACCGTGGCGGCGCGGCAACGCTAGTCTGTGCCGCAGAAATATTTGCGCGGCAGCCTGCGGTAGGCGCTGTAGCGGTAATGCGGCCGGTACGCGTAGCCGCGATAGAGCGCCGGCGGCTCCTGGCCGTAATAGGCGCCGTGATAAAAATTGGTGACCGGCCCTTCCGCGCAGCGATAGGTGTCCCAGGTCGGGCCGATGAAGGGCGCCACCCCGACCTCGGGCGGAACCACGGGATAGGGCGGTCCGCCAGCGCGCGCCGAAGTGGTTGCAACCAAGGCCGCGAGAAGGACAAACCACGCGCTCCGCATGCGTTCACTCCGAGCCGATGCCATGCGCATGGAAGCACCGGACCGGCCGACACCGCAATCGCGGAATTCATCGCGCAGCCTCGCCCGGCGCGTTGTTGATAACCGGCGCAAACCCAGCGCGGGTGGTGACAGGACGTCCGGACGTGTTATCGGGAGATGACGCAGTTGCGAGACGGATCGGACACCCATGCGCATTACTCTTGTCGGCTCCCGCCATTTCGGCGTGACCACCCTGAACATGCTCCGGGAGCATGGTGTCTCGATCGTGCGCGTCGTGGTGGCCGACGCCGAGGATCGTCTCGCCGCAACAGCCAAGGCGGCGGGCATCGACGTCGTGGTCCAGGCCAATCCCAAACTGGTGGTGGCCTCCGAGATCGCCCCCGACACCGATCTGATCGTCACCGCGCACAGCCACGCCCGGATCGGCAAGGACGCGCTTGAGGCAGCGAAGCTGGGCGGTATCGGCTATCATCCCTCGCTGCTGCCGCGTCACCGCGGCAAGGCGGCCGTGGAATGGACCATCAAGGAAGGCGATCCGATCGCCGGCGGCACGATCTATCACCTCGCCGACCGCATGGACGCTGGCGCCATTGCGGCCCAGGAGTGGTGCTTCGTCAAGAAGGGCGAGACGGCGCGGGAACTGTGGGAGCGCGCGCTCGCCCCGCTCGGGCTCAAATTGCTGGCCGACGTGATCGACTATGCCAAGGTCCACAAGGCGCTGCCGTCCAAGACTCAAGACGAGCAGTTCGCGACTTCAGCGCCAAGTCTTTCCTGAGGCCCTTTATCCTGAGTCGATCTCCTGACGTTTACTCTTAACGTAACGGGGCATTGATTTTGCTTCAAGAATCCCAGCTTGAAACCCAAATAAACCATTGTTCCCACAGGAACAATTTTCGATTTGGCACTGCACCAAATTTCCGTCACATTTGGCCCGAATAAGGGTCAGCATATCAGACAAATTCAAGGACGGATTTTATGCGTTTTGCTCGCATTGCGGCGTTCTGTGCCGCCTCAGTTACCACCCTCGCCGCGCCCGCCTTTGCCCAGACCCCCTATGACGGCAACTGGCACGTCATCATCGTCACCAAGAGCGGCACCTGCGAGCCGACCGCGAGCTCCTTGCTGACGGTTGCCGACGGCAAGATCACCGCGCCCGGCGCTAACGTTTCCGGCACCATCGGCAGCGGGGGACTTGTGAAAGTTTCGATCAATGGTGCATATGCCAACGGTCAACTCAGCGGCAACGCCGGATCGGGGAAGTGGAATGGAGCATCTGCAGGCATACCGTGCAGCGGGCGGTGGGAAGCATCGCGCCAATAGAAAAATCGTGACGAGCGGTGTGGGCCGGCGGCTGCTGATCGCGGCCGCCGTTATGTTTGCCGCCGGAATTGCAAACTCCGAGAGCAAGGCCCAGTCCGGCCCGTTCGCCCCGCTGGCCGGCAGCTGGAGCGGCTCAGGCACGGTCACCCTGGATGACGGCTCGACCGAACGGATCCGCTGCCGGGCGAAATACGCTCCGATCGGACCGACCATGGAGTTGTCTCTGACCTGCGCCAGCGACGCCTACAAGTTCAACCTCGGCGCCAACGTCAAGGCTGAAGGCAGCGCCATCGCGGGCAGCTGGTCCGAGGCCAGCCGTAATATCAGCGGCTCCCTTTCGGGTCGCGGGGCCGGCGGAAACTATGAGCTGCTCGCCTCCACTGCCGGCTTCAACGCCAACATTTCGCTGAAGACGTCCGGCAACAAGCAGAACGTCACGATGCGCGCCGACAGCCAGTTCCGCGGCGCCAACATCTCGCTGTCGCGCTAAGCCGATACGAGTAGATTGACAATCGACCCGGCGATCTCGCCGGGTCGATTTTTATGTGCCCGGCACGAACGCCGTGACCTCGATCTCGACCTTGGCCCGGTCATCCACGAGGCCGCCGATGTAGAGCAAGGTCGAGGGCGGGAAATTGCGCCCCAGCGTTTCCTTCCAGGCCGCGCCGATGCCGGCCCCGGCTGCCTCATATTCGCTGCGGCTGGTCAGGTACCAGGTCAGGCGGACGATATGCTCGGGGCTGGCGCCGGCCTCGCCCAGGAGCTTGATGATCCGCTTCAGCGCGGTCCCGACCTGCGCTGCCATGTCAGGCGCGTAATTGCCGGTCTCGTCGCCGCCCGTCTGCCCGGCCAGCACCACCCAGCGGCCCGGCCCCTCGACCACGACACCATGGGAAAAGCCGCGCGGTTTTTTCCACTCGGCCGGCTGCAAGATGTGCATGAGCGAAGATCTCCCGATTGTTCTCGTTGTTCACTGATGCCTTAGCACGGCGCCCTGCATCGCTGCACCGGCAGATTTGACCGTTGCAAACGGCGAGGATGTCGCCGATACCGGCCTTCCCTCAAGACCTCGCCTCTCACACCCGCGCCGATGAACACGACACCGTCCAAAACGATGGCTGCCCTGTGGATGGCCGGCTGGCTGTCGCTGATGCTGGTCATGGCGGTCGCCGGACGCGAGACCACGCGCGAGCTGAATGTATTTCAGATCATGGAAGTGCGTTCGCTGCTAGGATTCCTGTTGCTTTCGCCGTTCATCTATCGGGCCGGCGGCTTCAAAGTGCTCAGGACGTCGCGCCTGCCGCAGCACATCGGGCGCAATTTGGTGCACTATGTTGCGCAGCTCGGCTGGTTCTTCGCGCTGACGCTGATCCCGATCGGCCAGGTGGTGGCAATCGAGTTCACCATGCCAATCTGGACGGCGCTGCTCGCAGCGAGCCTTCTCTCCGAGCGCATGACGCCGTGGAAGATCGCCGCCATCGCGCTTGGCCTTTTCGGTGTGATCGTCATCGTCCGACCCGCCACCGGCGAGATCAATCCCGGTCAACTCATCGCACTCGGCGCCGCCATGGGCTTTGGCGTGTCCATGGTGCTCGTCAAATCGCTGACCCGCACCGAAAGCGCGCTGTCGATCCTGTTCTGGATGCTGGTGGTGCAATCGGTCGCAGGCTTCATTCCGACGCTGTTCGTCTGGACGTGGCCCTCCGCCTACGTCTGGGCGTGGGTCGGCGTGATCGGCGTCTGCGGCACGTTTTCGCACTACTGCCTCGCCAGCGCGATGCGCTATGCGGATGCGACCATCGTTGTTCCCATGGACTTCCTGCGAGTTCCATTGACCGCGACCGCTGGCTGGCTGCTGTATTCGGAGCGGCTTGACACCTGGACGGTGGTCGGCGCCGCGCTGATCCTGTTCGGCAATCTCCTGAATCTAAAGCCAGCTCCGGCAGATCCTGCTCCCGCGCGCTGAACCTCGCGCCGCCTCGCGCGACAAAACCAAGTGGCCGTGTGATTTGGATCACGTTGGAAGGGTATTCCATCGTGCACATTCTGCCACACAGCAGCGGGTTGAACGCGACGAACTGCCGTTTTGGTGGCGCCGAGGCGGGCACTTCATGTAAGTTCGTGCCAATTCGTTGCTGCCTGCAATTTCGATTCTGTTGGGGATTCCAGATGCGCACTCTCACCCTCCTCGCGTCGCTGATGTGCATGGCACTGTCGGTCAGTGCCGCGAAGGCCGACCGCCGCGTTGCTTTCGTCGTCGGCAACGGCACCTACAAGAACGTCGCACAATTGCCGAACCCGCCGATCGACGCCAAGGCGATGGCGGCAACGCTGCGCAATGTCGGCTTCGAGGTGATCGAAGGTTCGAACCTCTCGCGCGACCAGATGACGGAGAAGCTGCTGGACTTCGGCCGCAAGGCGCAGGGCTCCGACGTCGCAGTGTTCTATTATGCCGGTCACGGCATCGCGGTCGGCGGCTCCAATTATCTTCTGCCTGTCGACGCCGACATCAAGTCGGAGATGGACGTCAAGCTCGGTGCCGCCATCAACATCGATCTGACGCTCGAGCAGACCATGGGCGACGCCAAGGTCAAGCTGGTGTTCCTTGACGCCTGCCGCGACAATCCGTTTGCCGCCAAGATCAAATCGAACTCCGCGACCCGCAGCGTCAACGTGCAGAGCGGTCTTGCCGAGATGAAATCCGGCGAAGGCACGCTGATCGCGTTCGCCACCGGCCCGGGCCAGACCGCGCTCGACGGCCAAGAGGGCAACAACAGCCCGTTCACCCGTGCGCTCATCGACAACATCACCAAGCCTGGTGTCGAGATCCAGCAGGCGATGACGTCGGTCCGCGCCCAGGTCAACGAGGAGACCCACAAGGGGCAGCTGCCCTGGGGCCACACCAATTTGACCGGCGCGGTCTATCTCAACCAGGCTCCGACGACGCAGGTCGCCAATGCGGCACCGACGGCTGCTGGCAGCGTGCCAATGGCGACGGGCGGCAGCTCGGACGGTGTCGAGCTCGAATACTGGCGTTCGGTCAAGGAGAGCAATAAGTCGGAAGAGCTCAACGCTTACCTCTCCGCCTACCCGAACGGTCAGTTCAAGGCGCTTGCGCTGGCACGCCTCGCGGCCATCAAGAGCGGCCCCTCGACCGCGACGCGCACCCTCACCGCTGGCGTCGATCCCGCGACCTTCACCGAAGAGGCCACCCAGCTTACCGAGGACCAAATCGGACTCGACAAGAACCAGCGCCGCGACGTTCAGCGTCGCCTGGGCGGGCTCGGCTTCGACAACAAACAGACAGGCGTCTTCGGCGACGAGACCCGGTCGGTGCTCAAGCGCTGGCAGGCGGCGCGCGGCTATCCCGCGTCTGGCTACCTGAACAAGCTCCAGCACAAGGCTCTGCTTTCGGAAGTCGTGGCCGGCCCGCCGACCGCGAGCGACAACAGCCAGAAGGCAGCCCGCCGGGCCGCCGCCCCCGCGGCCAGCAGCGCGCCCGCACCTGCTCCCCATCGCAGCAGCGGCGGCGATCCTGCCGGCGCAGCCTTCGTCGGCGGTGTCGTCGGCGGCATGATGGGCGGCATGTTCCGCCGCTGAGGCGAGGCCAATCGCAGATACAAAAGCCCGGCTCGCGCCGGGCTTTTTCGTTACGAATAAACCAAAGCTTTGGCGTCTACTTCCCCGCGGCCTTTCGCAGCGCCTCGTTGATGCGGTCCTGCCAGCCGGGCCCGCCGGACTGGAAATGCTCCAGCACGTCCTGGTCGATCCGCAGCGTGACCTGCTCCTTGACCCCCGGCGCCACGTTCTGCTTTGGCGGCGCCGCAGCGACCTTCGCCGTCACCTTCTTGAACGCCGCCTCGGCCTCCGTCCTGGCGTCGCCCAACGTCCGCGGCCGCCTCGGTGGTTGATCCGCCATGTCCTAGATTCCCTCAAACAGAGCCGTCGAAAGATACCGCTCGGAGAAGGACGGCACTATAGCCAGGATGGTCTTTCCCGCAGCTTCGGGTCGCTTGCCGATCTCGACGGCCGCGGCAATCGCGGCGCCCGAGGAGATGCCGCCCGGAATGCCCTCATGCCGCGCCAGTGCCCGCGAGGTCTCGATCGCCGTCGTCGAGTTGACCTTGACGATCTCGTCGATCACCGAGCGATCGAGAATGTCAGGGACGAAGCCCGCACCGATGCCCTGGATCTTGTGCGGCGTGTGCTGGCCACCCGACAGCACCGGGCTCTCCTCCGGCTCGACCGCAACCACGCGCAGCGAGGGCTTGCGCGGCTTCAGCACCTGGCCGACGCCGGTGATGGTGCCCCCGGTGCCGACGCCGGCGACGAAGAAGTCGATGTTGCCGGCGGTGTCATTCCAGATCTCCTCCGCGGTGGTGCGGCGGTGCACCTCGGGATTGGCGAGATTCTTGAACTGCTGCGGCATCACCGAATTCGGCGTCGTCTTCAACAGCTCTTCGGCCGTCGCGATCGCGCCCTTCATGCCTTGCGCGGCCGGTGTCAGCACCAGCTCCGCGCCCAGAAAGGCCAGCATCTTGCGGCGTTCGATCGACATCGACTCCGGCATGACCAGCTTGAGCCTATAGCCGCGCGACGCCGCGACGAAGGCCAGTGCGATGCCGGTATTGCCGGAGGTCGGTTCGATCAGCACGGTGTCGGGCTTGACGATTCCGGCCTTCTCCATGGCGATGATCATGGCCGCGCCGATGCGATCCTTCACGCTTGCGGCGGGATTGAAATATTCAAGCTTTGCCAAAATGGTCGCGTTCACGCCATGCATGCCCGGCAGCCGGCGCAAGCGCACGATCGGCGTGTCGCCAAAAGCATCGACGATCGAGTCATAGATCCGGCCGCGGCCGGGTTGGTGCGCTGCACCCGTGGTGGACGATGCGTCCATGATGAACTCCCTGTGGCGACGATTGTGCTTCTAGACACCCTGCGGCGACACGCAAGCGAGATTGCGTTACATGTTAAATACGCTGCATCGCAAAATCGCGTGAGCAATAATTATCAGAAAACCAACGCATTTGTGTTGCGACCTCGTCAACTGATTCTGCTTATGTTAGACTTAGGTCTCAAGCTGGGAGGTCACCACGATGTCAGCAGTCGCTGAAGTGTTGTCGACCGTCGCACCGAACCGCGCTCCGCGTTGCAGTGAGTTGCCGGCCTGTCCCGTCTGCGCCGACTCCATGATCGCCGCCGAAGGTTCTGCGTATTTGTCGGAACACGTGATCAGCTATCTCTGGACCTGCGACAATTGCGGCTACGGCTTCGTGACCAAGCACTCCGTCAAGCAGCGCCTCGTCTGCAACTGACGTTTTGCACTTGACCTAGCGCGGGGCGATGTCGCCCCTCCCCCAGTCTTCGCGCGTACGCCGATAGAACTCCTCGAACGTTCCCTGTGCGATCGCGTCCCTGATGCCCTGCATCAGGAACTGGTAATAAGCGATATTGATCTCGGACAGCAGCATCGCACCCAGCGTCTCGCCCGCCTTGACGAGATGGTGCAAATAGGCGCGCGCGTAGCTGCGCGCCGACGGCCAGGAGCTCTCTTCGTCGAGCGGACGGGGATCGTCGGCGTGGCGCGCGTTGCGCAAATTCACCTGGCCGAAGCGTGTGAAGGCAACGCCATGCCGGCCATTGCGCGTCGGCATCACGCAGTCGAACATGTCGATGCCGCGCTTGACCGCCTCGAGGATGTCGTCGGGTGTGCCGACGCCCATCAGGTAGCGCGGCCGCTCTCTCGGCAGCAGCGGCGCTGTCTCGTCGATCATCGCCAGCATCACCGCCTGCGGCTCACCGACGGCGAGGCCGCCAATGGCATAACCATGGAAACCGATCTCGATGAGGCCTTGCGCGCTGGCATGGCGAAGCTGGGGTATGTCGCCGCCCTGCACGATGCCGAACAGCATGTAGCCGTCGGGCGCGCTCTCGAAGGCGCGCTTGCTTCGCTCGGCCCAGCGCAGCGACAATTGCATCGCGCGGTCGATGTCGGCGCGCTCGGCGGGCAGTCGCACGCATTCGTCCATCTGCATGGCGATATCGGAGCCGAGCAAACGCTGCACCTCGATCGAGCGCTCCGGCGACAGCTCGACCTTGGCGCCGTCGATATGCGAACGGAAGGTCACGGCCTGCTCGCTGACCTTGCGCAGATCCGCCAGCGACATCACCTGGAAGCCGCCGGAATCCGTCAGCATCGGCCCGTTCCAGCCGGTGAATGTCTGCAAGCCGCCAAGCGCCGCGATCCGCTCGGCGCCGGGACGCAGCATCAGATGATAGGTGTTGCCGAGCACGATGTCGGCACCGGCCTCACGCACCTCGCGCCAGTGCATGCCCTTCATCGCGCCGGCGGTACCGACCGGCATGAAGGCGGGCGTGCGCACCACGCCGTGCGGCGTGGTCAGGCGCCCGGTGCGCGCGGCGCCATCGGTGGCGAGCAGTTCGAAATGATTGGGCAGACCGGTGTCAGGACGATTCATGACGGTGCTTATTGCGTGTCGGAGCAGGCCGATCAACCCGCTCGGGCGATGCCTCGGCCGGCTTATGCATCAGACTGGGACAATGGGTTCAAATATTGGGGGACACGGAATTGTGCGCCTGCGACGCTTGTTAAACAAAACGACACAGTGTAGTTTTACCTTGGGCTGGACGAGATGCCGCGGCGATGTTGCCGGCGGCGGTAGATGCGTGATCGCCAGCCACCGCAATGCCCCTCCCTTCAAGTTCGACTGACCCAGCCGGCCGTTCGCATGGCTGGACGAGGTGGACCGGCGCCCGCCTGTTCGGATTGCTGGTCCTGACGTGCAGCTTGGCGCTCGGCGCCTGCACCTCCCTGCCCCGCACGCCCTATACGGCCACCGAAGCCAGCACATCGCGCGTGCTCGATATTGATGGCCTGCGGCGCTACGCCGACGAACCCATCACGAAATTCAATTTCGAGAAGGACACCAGCACCGCGACGAAGTCCTACCTGGCGCTGTCAGGCGGCGGCGCAGATGGCGCCTACGGCGTCGGTGTGCTCAACGGCTGGACCGCGGCCAGAACCCGTCCCACCTTCTCGGTTGTCTCGGGCGTGAGCACCGGCGGCCTGATTGCGCCCTTTGCGTTTCTCGGCTCGCAATATGACGACACGCTGAAGGAGGTCTATACCAGCGGCGTCGCGGAGAGCCTGTTGAGCGATCCCAGCATCATGCGCGTGCTGTTCGGATCCGGCCTGTTCGGCAACACCCGGCTGCGCGAGCTCGTCGCCCGCTATGTCGGACCGGAGATCATGGCGCAGGTCGCCCATGAAAACGCCAAGGGCCGAAGGCTGCTGGTGGTGACGACCGATCTCGACACCCAGCGCACCGCGATCTGGGACATGGGCAGGATCGCCGCGGTCGGCACGCCCGAGGCGCTCAAGCTGTTTCGCGACGTGATGGCGGCCTCCGCCAGCATCCCGCTGGTGTTTCCGCCGATCATGATCGACGCCGAAGGCGAGGGCCGCAGATTTCAGGAGATGCATGTCGACGGCGGTGTGACGGCCCCGGTGCTGACGCTGCCGGAAGCCTTGCTTTTCCAGGGCAGTCGCCTTCCCGGCCCTGCGAAGCTGGACATCTACATCCTCGTCAACAAGAAGATCGAACGCAATTTCGAGCTCGTCTCCAACAGCACCATCGACGTTGCCTCCCGCAGCCTGTCGTCAGTCGCAGACCCGCTCGATCATCTTCTCGACTTATGATTTTGCGAAGCGCAACCGCCTGGGCTTCCATCTCTCCTATATCGCGCGCGATTATCCGGCCGCCCCCTCGGAAGGGTTCGACACCGCTTATATGCGGGCGCTGTATCAGTACGGATATGAGAAGGCGGCTTCGGGCGAGGCCTGGACTTCGACGCTTCCGTGAGCGCTCGGTGAGGAACGGGGCCGTGCCGAGACGGTTGACGATGCGATCATTCGGCCAGATTAGCCATGACGCACTCGTTGCCGCGCGTTATAGAGCAATGACTGATGTCACGACCGCGCAGGAATCATTGGGCATGGGATTGACTGCGACCAGGACAAGACCGGCGGCGCCGCGGCGCGAGGTGCCGAAATCGCGCGGCGGCCGGCCGACGAAAAGCGCCGCGATCGAGCGCGATCAGCGGCTGATCGAGGTCGCAACCCGCCTGTTCCTGGATCGCGGCTTTGATGCGACCTCGCTCGATGCGGTCGCGGAAGCCGCGCGAGTGAGCAAGCCCACCGTCTATGCCCGTTACGGCGACAAGCGCGGCCTGTTTGCAGCCGTGCTGAGACGCGAGATCGCGCGATGGCTGGCACCGCTGTCCGCGGCCGCCGAGACGCAGCTCGGCAGCGCCTCGGATATCTCGGTCGAGCAACGGCTCGTCGAGATCGGGCGCGAGATGCTGACATTCACCTGCGGACCCGATGCCGTCGCCTTCAGCCGCATGATGACGTCGCAGGCCATCAACTTTCCCGACATCGCCAAGCTCGGCAAGGAGGAAGGCTGGCTCAAGGCCGTCGCCACCACGGCACGCTTCTTCGACCATCTGGTGGCGCAAGGCGCGCTCGACGTCGACGACACCACCATCGCGGCGGAAGTGTTCCTCGACGTCGTCGTCGGTCATAACCATCGTCTGGCGACGTTTGGAACGCCGCCGGAGATGAAGGCCGCGGAAAAGCGCATGCGCGCTGCGATCAAGCTGTTCCTGGCAGGCGCGCTGGGATCAGCGGACGGCAGCCAGAGTGCCGCCAAGGGCACTCAGCGACGCCGCCCGTCGCGCTGACAATTCCGTGAGGTTGCGAACTTTCCGGGAGATCTCGTGGCCGCGCCGTTGACCGAAACAAAACGATACGGTATGGTTTAATTATAGGGCGATGCGGATCGCTTTTTCACCAGCCCCAAGAGGTCCGCACCGCTTCGATCGTCCCGGCGGTACAGCCCGTCGCGACGCTCAGCGGCCGACCGATGCCCAAGGTCGGCCGCAAATTCTTGACGATCATCCGGCATACTCGCTGGCCGAGGGTTCGAGCATGACGACGGCCAAACGACGGATCTCGGGACTGCTCGCGATCGCCCTGTCCGCACTCCTCCTCGCAGCGCCGGCGCGGGCGATCGTGAGCACGGGCACGCCGACCACCCTTCACAACGACACAGATGGTGACGCCGAGGCCGACCGCCAAGCGGTCAGCCGCGAGATCGAGCGCTTCCGCAGCTCGTCGATCTCGATCAACCAGGCCATGGCGATTGCGGAAGCCCGCCACGTCGGTGCCACCACGGCGGATGTGAGTTTCGACGGAGCCTCAGGCGTGCCGGTCTACCGGGTGAAGACCCTGCACAACGACCGGATCTGGCGCCACACCATCAATGCCGCGACCGGCGAGCTCGTCGGCGGGGAAGCCGCCCTCCCTCTCGCCGAGCTCGACCTCGACGATCGCAGCAATCTCGCAGCGCTCGGTGCCATCAAGCACCGACTTGCGGATGCCGTCCACGTCGCCGAACGCGCGGCCTCCGGCAAAGCCATCAGCGGCGGACTGGTGCGCGAACGCGGCCGGCTGAATTTCGCGATCGTCGTCATCAGTGGCGACAACCTCAAGGAGGTCATCCTCGAACCGCCGGGCGCCCGGACCAAATAGCGGCAGCCCCAATCCCGCCGAAAAGCCATTGACGGGGGCAGGACTCTCCCGCATAAGCTCCCGCCATGTTCGCGACCACCAAACGCACGACTAAAACCACCACGGCCTTCGGGGCCCGGGGAGGCGTGCGCGTGTAGTCGTCGACTAGAACGCAATCCACTCTACCGAAGCCCCGCCCATGATGGTCCGGGGCTTTTTTGTTGTTTAGATCGCAATTCAATGGAGGACAAAGTGAGTAACGATCCCGTCGTCGCGATTGTCGGCGTCACCGGTGCGGTGGGCGCCGAATTCATCGCCACCATGGACAAGCGCGGCTTTCGCGTCGGCAAGCTCAAGGCGCTGGCCAGCGCCCGCTCGGCCGGCAAGACGGTGTCGTTCCGTGGGCAAGACGTCGTCATCGAGGAGCTGACCGAACGCGCCTTCGAAGGCGTCGACATCGCCCTGTTCTCCGCCGGCGGCAGCATCTCCAAGAAGTTCGCGCCGATCGCAGTCAAGGCGGGCGCCGTCGTCGTCGACAACTCCTCCGCCTTCCGCATGGACCCGAACGTGCCGCTGGTGATCCCCGAGATCAACGCGAATCGCATCCGCGACCACAAGGGCATCATCGCCAACCCGAACTGCGCCGCCATCACGGCGCTGGTGCCGCTGTGGCCGATCCACCAGAGCAACCGCATCAAGCGGGTGATCATCTCGACCTACCAGGCGGCCTCCGGCGCCGGCGCTGCCGCGATGGAGGAGCTGGTCGAGTCCACCCGCGCCAACCTCAACGGGCAGGTTTATACGCCGAAGGTGATGCCGCATCCCTACGCGTTCAACCTCTTCAACCACAACACGGCGATCGACCCTGACACCGGCTACAACGACGAAGAGACCAAGGTCATCAACGAAACCCGCAAGATCTTTGAGGACGACAAGATCGCGATCGGCGTCACCTGCGTGCGTGTGCCGGTGCTGCGGGCTCATTGCGAGGCCATCACCTTCGAATGCGAGAAGCCGATCAGCGAGGACCAGGTCCGCGCCATCATGGCACGAGCGCGCGGCGTCAAGGTCGTCGACGACCGTGCCAGGAACTACTTCCCGATGCCGATCGACGCCTCGGGCCAGGACGACGTCCTGGTCGGCCGCATCCGCAAGGACTTCAGCGACCCCTCCGGGCATTCGATCTCGATGTTCGTGGCGGCGGACCAGCTGCTCAAGGGCGCTGCGCTCAACGCGGTGCAGATCGCGGAGCTCCTGCCACAGCGGGTGATGGCGTAACGGAAGATGCGTAAGGTGGGCAAAGGCGCGCAAGCGCCGTGCCCACCACTTCGCATCAAGAAAGTTGGTCGGCACGCTTCGCTTTGCCCACCCTACAATGGCAAATAGCGCGGTCAGGTCAACGCGGGGAGAATGTCTGTCTTAGCAAAGTCGGCTCCCTTGAAGAGCAGCGGTTGCGAACGCGCTTTCGCCAAGCGTAGACCGCACAATCGACGATGTTGAGCTGCGCCGGATGCCCCCCGCCCTTGCCGAAGCGTTGAAATGCCTCGAACGCGCCTTTCGCCATGTCTGCGTCGAACGGCACTACGACAATCCCGGCAGTCTCCAGCAATTCGTCGAAGAACTTCACGGCCGATGCTCCGAGGCGAGCAGAGAGAACGATCTTGTTTCCAGGATTGCTACTGCTGACATCGACAGGCTGGCAGCATCCAGCATGGCTTTCCGATAGCGCTGCCCATCTGGCTCGTTGGTGACGGTCGCGACGATCGCAGACGTATCCAGCACCATCAGGACGGCAGCCCGAAACGGTCATAGCCGAGGATTTCGTCTGCAGGCCGAGAATCGAGAACGGGCAAGCCAGCGGTTCGCTCGAGGAACGACGTCAGGGCGGCCCTCCTATCGACCGCCGGCGATGCCACGCGAGACAAGCGCTCCTCGATGGCGCGTTCGAGCGCCGTCTCGATATCTTCCCCCGTCAAGCGGGCGAGGCGCTGGGCAAGCTCATCGACTTTCGCGGAACGGATGTTCATCGGCCACTCGATCCATGCAAAACGTATGAGCAGTATAGCACGAGAACGCCGCCCGCGTCACTCCCGCGCCGGAAACAGCAAACAGGCATCCCCGTACGAATAGAACCGATAGCCGGTTGCGATCGCGTGTGCATAGGCTTGCTGCATCGCCTCCAGCCCGGAGAACGCCGACACCAGCATGAACAGTGTCGACTTCGGCAAATGGAAATTGGTCAGCAGAATATCAACGGCGCGGAAGCGATAGCCGGGGGTGATGAAGATCGACGTCTCGGCGGCGAACGGCTCAATGGTGCCGTCCTCGCTGGCTGCGCTTTCGATCAGGCGCAACGACGTGGTGCCAACCGCGATGATACGGCCGCCGTTCTTGTGCGCCGTGTTGAGCCGCTCCGCCGTCTCGGACGACAGCGTACCCCACTCGGCATGCATCTTGTGGCCTTCGGTGTCGTCCACCTTCACCGGCAGGAAGGTCCCTGCCCCGACATGCAGCGTGACGCGATTGATGCCGACGCCGCGCGCGTGCATCGCCTGCTCCAGCGCCGGGGTGAAATGCAGGCCTGCTGTCGGCGCGGCAACGGCGCCTTCGTTCACAGCGAACATGGTCTGGTAGTCGGCGAGATCCTGATCATCAGGCGTGCGTTTCGAGGCGATGTAGGGCGGCAGCGGCGGGCTGCCGAGATCGGCGATGGCTTGATCCAGCGTCGGGCCGTGAAACGAAAATGACAGCGTCACCTCGCCTTCCCCGCCCTTCGCCTCGACCTCGGCGTCGAGATGGCCGAGCAGGCAGACCTTGCCCTCATTGCCGAAGCGGATGCGGTCGCCGGCGATGAGTTTCTTGGCAGGCTTCACCAACGCCTGCCAGCGCGAGCCGTCGAGGCGCTTGATCAGCGTTGCCTCGATCTTCGGCTCGGTCTCGCGGCCGATGCGACGGCCTTTTAATTGCGCCGCGATCACCTTGGTGTCGTTGACGACGAGCTGGTCGCCCGGCTTCAGCCATTGCGGCAGGTCGGTGATGATTTGGTCGCGCAGCGTGCCGCGATCGACGACCAGCATCTTCGCGGAGTCGCGCGGGCTCGCCGGGCGCAATGCGATGCGCTCGGCGGGCAGGTCGAAATCGAAGAAGTCGGTGCGCATCTCGGTCTCAGGGCCGCACAGTCACTCCTCATCCTGAGGGGTGCGGAACGCGCGTCTCGACGGATGAAGGCCCCGCTGCTGCAGCTCGGCCTTCATGGTTCGAGACGGCGCCACGCGCCTCCTCACCATGAGGGTTGAACGCCTACGCCGCGTCAGCCGCCATCCGCGCCTTGACGATCTTGTCGGGGTTCTGCACGGGCTCGCCACGCTTGATCTTGTCGACGTTCTCCATGCCCTCGGTGACCTTGCCCCACACCGTGTACTGGTTGTCGAGGAAGCGGGCATCGTCGAAGCAGATGAAGAACTGGCTATCGCCGGAATCCGGGCTGGCGGCGCGCGCCATCGAGGTGGTGCCGCGCACATGCGGCTCCTTGTTGAACTCGGCCTTCAGCTTCTGGCCGGAGCCGCCGGTGCCGGTGCCCTGGGGGCAGCCGGTCTGCGCCATGAAGCCGTCGATCACGCGATGGAATACGATGCCGTCGTAGAAGCCTTCGCGCACGAGTTCCTTGATGCGTGCGACGTGGCCGGGCGCCAGATCAGGCCGCATCTCGATGGTGACGGGGCCCTGCGTGGTCTCGAGGATCAGTGTGTTTTCGGTGGCGCTCATGCTCGTCTCTCTTGGGTTGGGGGTGAAGTCCTGTCAGGTGAAGATTTGCGGTTGCGAAACTGGATCGCGAACGGACGCCCCGCAGCGGCGCCGGCCATCGCATCGGTAAATGGCATCGGCGTGCAGCGTTGCAATGCCTCCATCACCGCGACCCGGTATTGCAGCCGGTCATTGTCGGAAGCCTCCGCGGATTCATAGGTAATCCTCGGATGGCCCAGAATGTTTCCAGCCCGGTTGAAGCTCACCACGACGGTGATGTCGATCGGGCGGGCCCTGGCGGCGGGCGGCGGCTTCCAGCAGGTGCGCAAATGCCGGAAGATGTCCTGAATGGTGTTGACCTGTGCGTCCTCGGCGACCGCGCCTGGGACGCCGAGCAGCAGCACCGCGGCAACCAGCAGGAGCTTGCCACCGCAGCGCGCCATCGCCGCTCCTATTTGATGTCGGAAGCGACCTGCACCTTCACCATCTTGTCGGGGTCGGTGACGGTGCCGCCGCTCGATCCGGGAGGCGCCTTCTTCAGCTTGTCGACGACGTCCATGCCCTGCACGACCTCGCCGATCACGGTGTACTGGTTGTCGAGGCTGCCGCCGTCGGCAAACATGATGAAGAACTGCGAATTGGCGGTGTCGACGCTGTCGCCGCGCCGGGCCATGCCGACGATGCCGCGCGCAAAATGCACCTTCGAGAATTCCTGCTTCAGGTTCGGATATTTCGAGCCGCCGGTGCCATTGAAGTTCTGACCGTCGCCGGTCTGCGCCATGAAGCCATCCATGACGCGGTGGAACGGCACGTTGTTGTAAAAACCCTCGCGCGCGAGCTGCTTGATTCGCTCGGCGTGCTGGGGCGCAAGGTCCGGCCGGAGCTTGATGACGATGCGGCCCTTGGTGGAGTCGATGACGATGGCGTTGGCCTTGTCGAGGCCGGCCGGCAAGGCTTGCGCGAAGGCCGGCACCGCGAACAGAACCGCGGCAAGAACTGCGAGAATTCGGATCATGACAACTCCGGATCAGAGATGAGAAAGGAAACGCGCCGTTATCAGGCGAATTTTGCCTTGAGCTGGGCCGCAACCAGCGGCGGGACGAAGGCCGAGACATCCCCGCCCATGGCAGCGATCTGGCGCACCAAAGTGGCGGTGATCGGGCGGACCATGGGAGAGGCCGGCAGGAAGATCGTATGCACCTCGGGCGCCATGGCCTCGTTCATGCCGGCGAGCTGCATCTCGTAGTCGAGGTCGGTGCCGTCGCGCAGGCCCCGAATCATGATCGTGGCACCGTGCTTGCGCGCCGAGGTCACCGACAGATCGTCAAACGTCACGGCCTCGAGCACGCAGCCGGCCTGGGCGGCCACCGGCCCGCAGACGTCATGGAGCATCTTCAGCCGCTCCTCGGTCGAGAACAGAGGCTTCTTGCCGGGGTGCACCCCGATCGCGACAACAAGCCTGTCGCACAGCGACACGCTGTGCCGGACCACGTCCAGATGGCCGTTGGTGATGGGGTCGAAGGAACCTGGATAGAAAGCAATGCGCGGCATGGCCACGTCCTACCGCGCCCTGCCCGGCCCGGCAAGCCGGTCAGGTTCCCTGGCGGTTTTTCCGCAGAAGCGTGTCGGAATGCGCCGAATTGTTTCGTCCTGAGGGCGGCCACGACACAAAACGGAGCGCGAACGAAACCATTTCCCGCGTTCGCGAAGACGTCCGGAAACTGGCCATGGTTACTAATCCAGCCAACGAACGACGGGCCGCACACTGGGCGTAGCGGCCGCATCACAGGGGACTGTCATGATCAAGGCTCTTTCGGCGATCGCCATTTCTGCGTGTGTTGCTGCCACCCTCACGCTCCTGCCCGGCTTCGCCCCCACCGTCGAGGCGAGCGTGCCGCAGCCGCTTGCCAAGAGCGACCGGCTCGATATCCGTACCGTCGGCAAGGACTGCTCGCAGCAGGCCTGGCCGAATTTCGAAGCGTCCTGCCTCCGCCAGGCCGGCACCAAAGCCAACATCCGCGAGGCTCGCCTTGTGACTGCCAACCGTACTCCGTAGTGGGGGTCTGTCAGTTTCGCGTCAGCTAACTCTCAAGATAAACCCCAAAGATATACCCCATGGATATTTGCGACGTCCCGTCGCACACTGCCTGATGCTCGCGCCCGTCGGAATGACCCGTCGGGCGCGATCCCATCGGGGGGTCGCCATTGTCCAGCACGCCTGCAGTCGCCTCCGGCCATCAACCTGATCCACTGCCGATTGCCATGACCATGGGCGCCCTCGGGGTGGTCTATGGCGATATCGGCACCAGCCCCCTCTACGCCCTGAAGGAAGCCGCCAAGGCCGCCGCCCATGGCGGCACTTTGACGAACGATGCCGTTCTGGGCGTCGCCTCGCTGATCCTCTGGGCGCTGTTGCTGATCATCTCACTGAAATATGCGCTGTTGATTCTGCGTGCGGATAACCGCGGCGAAGGCGGCATCGTCGCGCTGCTGGCCTTGCTGCATGCCCGCAACGCTCAACCCGGTACCTGGCGCGCGCATTTGCTGGTCGTCGGCCTCATCGGCGCCGCGCTACTGTACGGGGACGGCGCGATCACGCCGGCCATCTCCGTGCTCTCAGCCATCGAAGGTCTGAAGGTCGACGCACCCTCGCTCGCGCCGGCGGTTGTGCCCGTGACCGTCGTCATCCTGATCGGACTGTTCATGATGCAGAAGCAGGGCACCGGCTTCATCGGCCGCATCTTCGGACCGGTGATGCTGGCCTGGTTCTTCGTGCTGGCAGCGCTCGGCATCCACGGCATCGTCAAGGCGCCGGCGGTGCTGGCGGCGCTCAGCCCGCTCTATGCGTTCGACTTCCTGATCCATCAGGATTTTCATGTCTCCTTCGCGATCCTGGGGGCCGCCTTCCTCGCGGTGACCGGCGGCGAAGCCATGTACGCCGACATGGGGCATTTCGGCCGCCTGCCGATCCGGCTGGCCTGGTTCGCGATCTGCCTGCCTGCGCTCGTGCTGAACTATTTCGGCCAGGCCGCGCTGCTGATCACCGATCCCACCATGATCGAAAATCCGTTCTTCCAGCTCTGCCCTGACGCCCTGCATTATCCGCTGGTCGCGTTCTCGGCGGTCGCGACCGTGATCGCCTCGCAAGCCATCATCTCCGGCGTGTTCTCGTTGACGCAGCAGTCGATCCAGCTCGGCTTCCTGCCGCGCATGCAGATCCGTCACACCACGAGCGACGCGATCGGCCAGATCTACGTGCCGTTGGTGAACTGGCTGCTCGCCGCCGCAACGCTCGGCGCCGTGCTGAGTTTCGGCAGCTCGGAGGCGCTGGCCGGCGCCTACGGCATCGCGGTGTCGCTATTGATGGCGATCACCACGCTGCTCGCCGCCCTGGTCGCGATCCAGTGGGGCTATTCACCGTGGCTCGTGGTTGCCGTGAACGGCTTCTTCTTCGTGATCGATTTGATCTTCTTCTCGGCCAATTCGATCAAGCTGTTCGAGGGCGGCTGGTTTCCGCTGATGCTGGCGGGCTTCGTCGCCTTCCTGATGCTGACCTGGCGCAGCGGCGTGAAGCTCGTCGAAGCCGCACGCGCGAAGCTGCGCCAGCCCGAGGAGGATCTGATCGAGACCGCGGTCAACCAGTGCAGCGCCAGACTCCCCGGCACCGCCGTGTTCCTGGCCTCGGCGCCGCGCGGCGTGCCGCTGGCACTGACCCAGTTCGTCAAGCACAACCACGTGCTGCACGAGCGCATCGTCCTGGTCACCGTGCTGATCGAGGAGCTTCCTCACATCGCCGACGAAGACCGCATCGAGGTGATCGAGATCATTCCCGGCATTACCCGCGTCGTTCTGCATTACGGCTTCATGCAGAACCCGACGATTTACGAAGGGCTGACCTTCGCCTGCCGCCACGGCAAGCTGCCCGGCATCGACCTCTCCGACATCACCTATTACGTCGGCCGCGAGACAATCATCCCGCGCGAGGACGTGCCGGGCATGTGGGTCTGGCGCGAAACCGTGTTCGCCTTCCTGCAACGCAACGCCGAACGCTCCGCCGCGTTCTTCGGCGTACCTACCAAGCAGGTGGTGGAATTCGGCACGGAGCTGGAGATTTAGCTGGTCAGTGCAGTATCCGGATCGAGCACAACTCAATCCGGGACAGCCGTCCGAATGAAGAACCCGGATTTCGCTTGCGCTCCATCCGGGCTACGGGGTGACGCATCACTCCCCGTTCGACTCCCCATTCGCCCCGTTTCCGCTCTCGGCCTCTTCCGTGATGTGCTCGACCGAGACGACGTGTTCGTCCTCCGCGGTGTCGAACACGATCACGCCCTGGGTCGAGCGGCCGGCGACGCGGATGCCTTCGACCGGGCAGCGGATCAGCTGACCCTTGTCGGTAACCAGCATGATTTGATCAGCATCCTCCACGGGGAACGACGCTACGAGGTTGCCGTTGCGGTTGTTGACGCTCATGGCGACGATGCCTTTGCCGCCGCGGCCCGTGGTGCGGTACTCGTAGGACGACGTCCGCTTGCCGTAACCGTTGACGGACACGGTCAGCACGACCTGCTCCTGCGCTGACATCTCGACGTAACGCTCCTGGGCGAGTTGGAAGCTGCCGGAGGTCTCCTCGGTCTCGGCGTCCGCCGCCGGCTCCTCGGCCGCAGCTTCGCCGGCGACCGCACGACGCATCTTCAGGTACGCCGAGCGCTCGTCGGACGTCGTCTCGACGTGGCGCAGGATCGCCAGCGAGATCACCTTGTCGCCCTCGGCAAGCGCAATGCCGCGCACGCCCATCGAGGTGCGGCCGGTGAACACCCGCACGTCGGTCACGGGGAAGCGGATGCACTGGCCGCCGGCGCCGGTCAAAAGCACGTCGTCGTGCTCAGTGCAGATCTGCACGTCGACGATCGCTTCATTGTCGTCGAGCTTCATCGCGATGATGCCGGAGCGGCGGACATCCACGAAGTCGGACAGCTTGTTGCGCCGGACGTTGCCGCCTGTCGTGGCAAACATCACGTCGAGATTGCCCCAGGTGGACTCGTCCTCCGGCAGCGGCATGATGGTGGTGATGCGCTCGCCCTGCTCCAGCGGCAGGATGTTGATCAGCGCCTTGCCGCGCGCATTCGGCGCGGCCATCGGCAGGCGCCAGACTTTGATCTTGTAGACCTGTCCGCGCGAGGAGAAGAACAGCATCGGAGTATGCGTGGACGCCACGAACAGCCGGCTGACAAAATCCTCATCGCGGGTCTGCATGCCGGCGCGGCCCTTGCCGCCGCGGCGCTGGGCCCGGTAGGCCGACAGCGGCACGCGCTTGACGTAGCCGGCGTGCGAGACGGTGACGACCATGTCCTCGCGCTGGATCAGGTCCTCGTCCTCGACCTCACCTTCCTGCTCGATGATGACGGTGCGGCGCGGGGTTGCGAACTCGGCCTTCACTTCGGCGAGCTCGGACTTGATGATGCCCAGCACGCGGTCGCGCGAGCGCAGGATGTCGAGATAGTCGGCGATCTCGCCGGCGAGCTTGTCGAGCTCCTCGCGGATTTCGTCGCGGCCGAGTGCGGTGAGGCGTTGCAGGCGCAGATCGAGAATGGCCCTCGCCTGCTCCATCGACAGCCGGATCGTGCCGTTCTCGCTGATGCGGTGGCGCGGATCGTCGATCAGCGTCAGCATGTCCTCGACGTCCCGGGCCGGCCAGTCGCGCGACATCAGGGTGTCGCGGGCGGTGGTCGGGTCGGGCGAGGTCCGGATGACGCGGATCATCTCGTCGATATTGGCGACTGCGATGGCGAGACCGACCAAAACATGGGCGCGATCTCGGGCCTTGGCGAGCAGGAACTTGGTGCGCCGCGTGACGACCCGCTCGCGGAAGTCGACGAAGATCGCCAGCAGGTCCTTCAGGTGCATGACCCGTGGACGGCCGCTGTCGAGCGCCACCATGTTGACGCCGAAGCTCGTCTGCAGCGGCGTGAACCTGTAGAGCTGATTGAGCACCACATCCGGCACGGCGTCGCGCTTCAATTCGATGACGACGCGGTAGCCGTCGCGATCGGATTCATCGCGCAGGTCGCCGATGCCTTCGATCTTCTTTTCCTTGACCAGCTCGGCGATGCGCTCGACCATCGTCGCCTTGTTCACCTGGTAGGGAATCTCGGTGATGATGATCGCCTCGCGCTCCTTGCGGATGGTCTCGATCGCGACCTTGCCGCGCATCATGACCGAGCCGCGGCCGAGGTGATAGGCGGCGCGGATGCCCTGCCGTCCGAGGATGACGCCGCCGGTCGGGAAGTCCGGTCCCGGCACGATGTTGATGAGCTCGTCGATGGTGAGCGCGGGGTTGTCGATCAGCGCGACGCAGGCGTCGATGACCTCGCCGAGATTGTGCGGCGGGATGTTGGTCGCCATGCCGACCGCGATGCCGCCGGCGCCGTTGACGAGAAGGTTCGGGAACTTGGCTGGCAAGACCGACGGTTCGGTCTCGTTGTTGTCGTAGTTCGGCTGGAAGTCGACCGTGTCCTTGTCGATGTCGGCCAGCAGAGCCAGCGCCGCCTTCGTCAATCGGGCTTCGGTATAACGATAGGCAGCCGGGGGATCGCCGTCGACCGAGCCGAAATTGCCCTGGCCGTCGATCAGCGGCACGCGCATGGAGAAGTCCTGCGCCATCCGGACCATGGCGTCGTAGATCGACTGGTCGCCATGCGGATGATATTTACCGATGACGTCACCGACCACGCGGGCGGACTTGACGTACTTCTTGTCCGGCGTGTGCCCCTGCTCGTTCATCGAGTACAGGATGCGGCGATGCACCGGCTTCAGGCCATCGCGGGCGTCAGGCAGCGCCCGCGCCACGATCACGCTCATGGCGTAGTCGAGATAGGACTTCTTCATCTCCTCGAAGATGGAGACGGGGCGAATATCCGAGGGTTGCGCCGGCTGGTCGCCGGGCTTGTCGTCGTCGTCAGCCAAGGGGAAATCCGGTGAGGTTTTATCTGGGAATCATATAGCGCATCGAGCCTCTGATAACCACCCTCGCGGCGTTCTGGGAAGCGCTTTTTCCGCCTATTTTTCCAACAACTTAAGCCCTTGCGAGCGGTGTCTCGGACAGCACTCGCATCGGCCTTGCAAAATCGCCGCTCACGCGTGGAAAACCGCGCGGTGAGCTTGCCGCGTCGGCGCGTTTGCCAAGCCGCAATCCGAGCTCACCCCAAACATGAAGCGGGCCCGGAAATGCCGAGCCCGTCCTGTCGATTAGTGGGATGTTCTGACATGAGATGAGAAGCGCCGCCCATCCGGCCGGGCGTCCGCATCAGGCGCCGCGTTCTTGGAGCGGAATCGCTCAGAACGGGATATCGTCGTCCATGTCGCTGTTGCGGCCACCGCCGCCGGCGGCAACAGGGCGCCGCGGCGTGCTGCTGACCGGACCGGAGGAGCCGAAATCGCCGCCCGGCTCGTCGCCGAAGCTGCCGCCTCCGCCACCGCCGCTACGACCGTCCAGCATCGTCAAGGTCGAGTTGAACCCCTGCAGCACGACTTCGGTCGAGTACTTTTCGACACCGCTCTGGTCGGTCCATTTGCGGGTCTGGAGCGCACCCTCGACGTAAATCTTGGCGCCCTTCTTCAGATACTGTTCGGCGACCTTGCAGAGCCCTTCATTGAAGATCACGACGCGGTGCCACTCGGTCTTTTCCTTGCGCTCGCCAGTCGCCTTGTCGCGCCACGTCTCCGAAGTCGCGACGCTCAGATTGGCGATCGGCCGCCCGTCCTGGGTGCGGCGGATTTCAGGATCCTTGCCGAGATTTCCAACCAGAATGACCTTGTTGACGCTTCCCGCCATCTCCGCTCTCCGCTCCGAATGCCACTGAATTCAAGAAGGCCGGTCCGCTCCCGCGTTCCGCCGTGCCTGTTGAGGCGACCCTATACGCTCGCCGAACACTTGCGGACGACGATCAGGCCGTCACCCTTCCGGTTATCCCCACATATAGCATCGACCTCCGGTTCGTTCCAGATTTGTTCTTGGCGAAGACAGATCTGAAGGCGTGGGATCGATCGGCCACATGTGTTGCGGAAAGGCACACGTCGATTGGAACCTTTGTAGGTTCCCAAAAATGGAAGAAAGAACTTAACATTCAGCAAGTTATGGGTACTCGCACTGCCCCGGTCTTGTTGCATTTGGGAGACGGACTCTGCCGCTCCGTAGAGCTACGGTTGCCTCGGACTTAGTTCATATGGGCCCTCGCGCCTGATCAGCCGCTTCGGGGAAATAAGAAGCGGACGAAACCTGGGGAGACTGGCAATGAATAAGCTTCTTATTTGTGCAATCGGTGCAGTGGCGATGGGCTTGTCGGCTCCCGCAAGCGCGGCGGACATGGCCGCGCGTCCCTACACCAAAGCCCCGCCGCCGGCGGTTGCCGCCATCTACGACTGGAGCGGCTTCTACATCGGCATCAACGGCGGCGGTGGATCCAGCCACAAGTGCTGGGACTTCGTCACGCCCGCGACCGGCGTTCTCGTCGGCGAAGGCTGTCACAATGCAACAGGGGGCACCGTCGGCGGCCAGATCGGCTATCGCTGGCAGTCCGCCAATTGGGTGTTCGGTCTGGAAGGCCAGGGCAACTGGGCTGACTTCCGGGGCGACAACGTGAGCACCCTCTTCCCTGGTACCGCTTTGGTGACGGGTGATCGCAACCGTTCCCGCATCGACGCTTTCGGTCTCATCACCGGTCAGGTCGGTTACGCCTGGAACAACGTGCTGCTTTACGTGAAGGGCGGCGCCGCCGTCGTCGGTGACAAGTACGACATCTACGCTGCTGCGGGTACGCCCGGCGCGGGCGCGCTGCTGGCTTCGGCCCGGGAGACTCGCTGGGGTGGCACGGTCGGGGCCGGTCTGGAATTCGGCTTCGCCCCGAACTGGTCGCTGGGCTTTGAGTACGACCACATCTTCCTTGGCGATCGCACGATCGGCTTCACAACGCCCGCGGGTGCGGTATTCGGCAGCGACCGGATTCGCCAGGACGTAGACATGGGCCTGGTGCGCTTGAACTATCGCTGGGGCGGTCCGGCCATCGCAAGGTACTGATCGCGCTGGACATATCGCACTTCGAAGGCCGGCCTTGCGCCGGCCTTTTGCTGTGCAGTTCTCCAATATTAATCGGTCAATAACCGTTCCGTTTTCCGACCGTTGTTGCTTTTGAGTGACACAACTTGCGGCTTCACTGGTGTAAGTACGGCATCAGTTGGGCAAGTGAGTCCGATGCCCTCCCTATCGTGGAAGGCACAATCAGAAACTGGGACTGGGATTAGTTGAAAATGAAAAAGGTTTTGTTGGCTTCGGCCTGTTTGTTCGCTCTCGCCGCCCCGGCTTCGGCCGCTGATCTCGCGGCGCGCCCCTACACCAAGGCCCCGGTGGCCATGGCTTCGGTCTACAACTGGACCGGCTTCTACCTCGGTATCGTCGGTGGCGGCGCTTGGGAAAATTCCTCGACCGACCCGAAGATGAAGGGCGGCTTCGTCGGCGGTACTGCCGGCTACAACTGGCAGACCGGCAATGTCGTGCTCGGCGTCGAGGCCGATGGTTCCTGGGCTGATGTCAGCGCGTCGGTCACCGGCCCCGTTGCCGTCCCCGGCTTCGGCCTCGTCAGCACCACCCTCAGCTCCAAAACCGATGCGATGGGAACCGTGCGCGGCCGCATCGGCTACGCCGTCAACAACGTCCTGTTCTACGGCACCGGTGGTTACGCCTGGATCGACAACAAGCTCAGCGTCAGCGCGCTCGGCGTGACCGTTTCCGACAGCAAGTGGCACTCCGGCTGGACCGTCGGTGCGGGCGTCGAAGCGTTCTTCGCTCCGCAGTGGTCGGTCAAGGGCGAGTACCTCTTTCGCAGCCTCGGCGGCGAGACCTACTTCTCGGGCGCCCTGCCCTCCGGCACGCTCGAGTTTCACACCGTGCAGGTCGGCGTGAACTATCACTTCGGGGGCCCGGTGGTCGCCAAGTACTGAGTTCAGTACTTAGCCCCAACGCCATCCGCGTTACGAAAGGCCGGCCTTGTGCCGGCCTTTTTGTTTTGTCGGGCACGTTGCCGCGCAGTTCCACCCTGCTCCTGCCAGATGCCGCCAGTGCGCCAACAATCCGTTGACGATTCGCAAGTCCCACTGGAAATCCGTCTCCGTTCTTCCTACGTTCGCTGACAACCCCATCGGCGCCGATCCCGGTTCCGGGCGAAGCGCGCCTTTTTTGTTGGCGCGATCGCGCGCCTTTGGGATTCCTTGAGGGCAACCCGGATGGATGAAGTGATCAAGGCGAAGCGCCAACAGCAGAACGTGGGATCAAACCTGCGCGCAATTACCATCCGTGGCGCGCGCGAGCACAATCTCAAGAACGTCGATGTCGAGATTCCCCGCGACAAGCTGGTGGTGTTCACGGGGCTGTCGGGCTCCGGCAAATCCTCGCTCGCGTTCGACACCATCTACGCCGAAGGCCAGCGCCGCTACGTCGAATCGCTGTCTGCCTACGCCCGCCAGTTCCTGGAGATGATGCAGAAGCCCGACGTCGACCAGATCGACGGCCTGTCGCCGGCGATCTCGATCGAGCAGAAGACGACGTCGAAGAACCCGCGCTCCACCGTCGGCACGGTGACCGAAATCTACGACTACATGCGCCTGCTGTGGGCGCGCGTCGGCGTGCCCTATTCGCCCGCCACCGGCCTGCCGATCGAGAGCCAGATCGTCTCGCAGATGGTCGATCGCGTGCTGGCGCTGCCCGAGGGCTCGCGCCTCTATCTGCTCGCGCCGGTCGTGCGCGGCCGCAAGGGCGAGTACCGCAAAGAGCTTGCCGAATGGCTCAAGAAGGGCTTTCAGCGCGTCAAGATCGACGGCGCCTTCCACGAGCTCGCCGAAGCCCCTGTTCTCGACAAGAAATTCCCGCACGACATCGACGTCGTCGTCGATCGCATCGTGGTGCGCCCCGACATCGGCCAGCGCCTCGCCGAAAGTTTCGAGACCGCGCTGAAACTTGCCGAGGGCCTCGCCGTCATCGAATTCGCGGATGCGCCGGCTGCGGCAGCACCCGCGGAAGAGAAGAAGAAGACCGCAAAGATCCACGACAAGAGCGGACCCGAGCGCATGCTGTTCTCGGAAAAGTTCGCCTGCCCGGTGTCCGGCTTCACCATCCCCGAGATCGAGCCCCGGCTGTTCTCGTTCAACAACCCCTATGGCGCCTGTCCTGCGTGCGGCGGCCTCGGCGTCGAGCAGCATGTCGACGAAGACCTCGTCATTCCCGACAAGGAGCTCGCCATTGGCAAGGGCGCAATCGCGCCCTGGGCCAAATCCTCGTCGCCCTATTACATTCAGACGCTGACTGCGCTCGGCAAGCACTACAAGTTCACGCTGACCACCAAATGGAAGGATCTGCCCAAGAAGACGCAGAACGCGATCCTCCATGGCTCCGGCGAGGACGAGATCAAGTTCTCCTACGAGGACGGCGTCCGCTCCTACGACACCAAGAAGCCGTTCGAGGGCGTCATCACCAACATCAACCGCCGCTATCGCGAGACCGAGAGCGAGTGGGCGCGTGAGGAGCTGGCGAAGTACTTCCACGACGTGCCCTGCGAGGCGTGCCACGGCTTTCGGCTGAAGCCCGAGGCGCTTTGCGTCAAGATCGGCGGCAAGCATATCGGCGACATCTCCGAGATGTCGGTGAAGGGCGCCGGCGCGTGGTTCGAGACCGTGCCGGAGGCGCTGAACACCCAGCAGAACGAGATCGCCGGCCGCATCCTCAAGGAGATCCGCGAGCGCCTCACCTTCCTGCTCGACGTCGGCCTCAACTACCTCACGCTCTCCCGCTCCTCCGGCACGCTCTCCGGCGGCGAAAGCCAGCGCATCCGGCTGGCTTCGCAGATCGGCTCGGGGCTAACAGGCGTGCTCTACGTGCTCGACGAGCCCTCGATCGGCTTGCACCAGCGCGACAACGCGCGCCTGCTCGACACGCTCAAGAGACTTCGTGACCTCGGCAACACCGTGATCGTGGTCGAGCACGACGAGGACGCGATCCTGCTCGCCGACCACGTGCTCGACATCGGCCCCGGCGCCGGCATGCATGGCGGCAACATCATCGCCGAAGGCACGCCCGCCGAGATCATGCGCAACCCCAACTCGCTGACGGGCAAATATCTCACCGGCGAGCTCGAGGTCGAGGTGCCCGAGCGGCGCCCGCCGAACCATCGCCGCACCATCAAGGTGGTCAACGCGCGCGGCAATAACCTCAAGAACGTTACGGCCGAAATTCCGCTCGGCCTGTTCACCTGCGTCACCGGCGTCTCCGGCGGCGGCAAATCGACGCTGCTGATCGACACGCTCTACAAGGCGATCGCCCGCAAGCTGAACAATGCCAGCGAAGGCGCCGCGCCGCACGACCGCATCGAGGGCCTCGAGCACATCGACAAGATCATCGACATCGACCAGTCGCCGATCGGTCGCACGCCGCGCTCCAACCCCGCGACCTATACCGGTGCCTTCACGCCGATCCGCGAATGGTTCGCCGGCCTGCCCGAGTCGAAAGCGCGCGGCTACGAGCCCGGCCGGTTCTCCTTCAACGTCAAGGGCGGCCGCTGCGAGGCCTGCCAGGGCGACGGCGTCATCAAGATCGAGATGCACTTCTTGCCCGACGTCTACGTCACCTGCGACGTCTGCAAGGGCAAGCGCTACAACCGCGAGACGCTGGAGGTCCTATTCAAGGGCAAGAGCATCGCCGACGTGCTCGACATGACCGTCGAGGAAGCGGCCGAGTTCTTCAAGGCGGTCCCACGTGTACGCGAGACGTTCCAGACGCTGCATCGCGTCGGCCTCGACTACATCCATGTCGGCCAGCAGGCCACGACGCTCTCGGGCGGCGAAGCCCAGCGCGTCAAGCTCGCAAAAGAGCTGTCAAAGCGCGCCACCGGCCGCACGCTCTACATCCTGGACGAGCCGACCACCGGGTTGCATTTCCACGACGTCAAGAAGCTGTTGGAGGTGCTGCACGAGCTGGTCGCGCAGGGCAACACGGTCGTCGTCATCGAGCACAATCTCGAAGTGATCAAGACCGCCGACTGGGTCATCGACCTCGGCCCCGAAGGCGGCGATGGCGGCGGCGAGATCGTCGCCTGGGGCCCGCCAGAGGACATCGCAAAAGCGCCGCGGAGCTATACGGGGAAGTTCCTGGCGCCGGTGCTGGCGAAGGCTCGGAAGCCGAAGCGGAGACGCGCGGCGAGCGAGGCGGCCGAGTAGGTTACGCCGCGGGAGCGGCCGACACATTGTCTGAGGGAGACTGAGTTTGCCTGCCGGACTTGTGCAAACCTATCGTGCGTTCGCCCACAATAATGCTTGGGCAAACCACCGGCTGCTCACCGCTTGCGCGGCGCTGTCTCAGGCCGACTTCGAAGCCGAGCGGACCGGCTTCTTTCCGAGCCTGCAACGCACGCTGAACCACATCCATGTCATCGACCTCTTCTATGTCGATGCACTGGAGGGCGGATGGTTGGGACCGGCAGCTTGGAAGAACGACGTGCCGCACCTTTCCCTTGCTGCGCTGAAGCCTGCGCAAGCCGCGATCGACAAGCGCTTGATCGCCATGTGCGATGCACTGACGCCCGAGATTCTCAACGGCATTGTGCGGATCAACCGCGACACGCGGGTCCAGGCCGAACGCCGCGACCGACTGCTCATGCATCTGTTCCAGCATCAAATTCATCACCGCGGACAAGCGCACGCCATGCTGTCCGAAACGAGCGTCGCGCCGCCTCAGCTTGACGAGTTCTTCGCCGAGGGAGAGGCGCCGCTCAGGGCCACCGAATTCGACCAACTCGGATGGACCGAGGAAACCGTGTGGAAAGCCTAGCGGTGTAGCTTCGTCTCCATGCCCTACTCCCTCGCCATCTTTGATCTCGACGGCACGCTGGCCGACAGCTTTCCGTGGTTCCTGCGCACCATCAACGACGTCGCCGATCGCTTCGGCTTCCGCCGCGTCGCGGACGAGGATATCGAGGGGCTGCGGCATGCTTCTTCGCGGGAGATTCTGAGCCGGCTCGAGGTGCCGCTGTGGAAGCTGCCGGCGATCGCGCGGCATGCGCGGCGACTGAAGGCGGAGGCTGCAGCGGAGATTTCGCTGTTTGCGGGGGTCGAGACAATGCTGCGGACGCTGGCGGAGAGTGGCGTGCAGCTCGCGATGGTGACGTCGGACAGCGAAGCCAATGCGCGCGAGAAGCTCGGCGATTGCGCGACGCTGTTCGCCCATTTCGATTGCGCGGCCTCGCTTTTCGGCAAGCCCGCGAAGTTCCGACGGGTCATCCGCCGCGCCGGCGTGGAGCCGGGCAAGGTCATCTCGATCGGCGACGAAGTGCGCGACATCGAGGCGGCGCGGACAGTGGGAATTGCCTGCGGAGCGGTGGGCTGGGGTTATGCGGCGCCGGCGGCGCTGCGGGCGATGGTGCCGGATCACATGTTTGATCAGATGGATGAGATTGTATGGACGCTGTGCCCCGGTGCCGTAGCCCGGATGAGCGAAGCGATATCCGGGAACGCCGGTGGATGAGGAGAGCCCCGTCCCGCATGTCGCTCCGCTCACGCGGGCTACACGCCCCTACTCCGTCCTGCGCAAGAATGCCCCAAACGCGCGCGGGCCGTCGCCGGTATTGACCTCGCCGATCAGCTTCAGCTCGACCGCATCGATGATATCGAGCGTGTTGCTTTCCCAGCAGGCGACGATAATGCGCTTGCCGTCGGCAGTCGCGGCAATGCCTTCGGGATAATCGCCGACATTGATGCGCTTGAGCGGCTTCAAGGTCGCCAGATCGAACACGCTGACAGTGCCGCCATACTGATCGGTGACGAAGCCGCGGCCCTGCGCCAACGCCACCGCATAAGGGCGCATCCCGACCTGCACGCGGCCGGTCTCGGCCCCAGTGGCGATGTCGATCACGGAGACGTCGTTGGAGCCGACATTGGCGGTGTAGGCGCGCTTGCCCTCGGCATCGATGGTGACGCCGAACGGACGGGTGCCGACCTTGATGGTCGTCGTGCGCTGGCGCGTCGCGGTGTCGACCACCGACACACTGTCGTCGTCGCGGTCGGCCGAGAGCAGCAGCTTGCCATCCGGCGTTACCGCGAGCCCCGATGGCGAGGCGCCGACCGCAATGCTGGCCGTGACGCTGCGCGAGGCCGCGTCGATCACCCGCACCGCCGCCGCATACCAGTCCGCGACATAGACGGTGCGGCCATCCGGCGCGACGGCAATGCCGAGCGGCCCGCCGCCGACCTCGATCCGCGCCGCAACCTGCCGCGTTGCTGCGTCCACCACCGTCACGGCTTTGGCATCCGGGCTCGTGACATAGGCAAAACGTCCGTCCGCGCTGACGGCGACGCCGGCCGGCTTGCCGCCGATCGGGATGGTCGCGACGCTGCGCGCCGTGGCGAGGTCCACGACCATCAGATCGTCGCTGAGCTGGTTGGTGACGAATGCCTCTTCGGCGAACACATGCGCGATGCCGGCCAGGCAAAAGCTGGCGGCGAGCGCCGCCAGGACCAGCGCCCGCACCGTCAGCTTCCGCTCTCGATCTTCTTCTTGAGTGCCTCGAGGCCCGCCTGGTACAGCCCCTTCACCGCCTTGACCGCGGCCTCGTCACTCAGCTCCGGCGGCGGCTCGTTGTTGGGAAAGCCACGATAGAACGCGCCGGCCCATTCCAGCGTCGAGCCCTTGCCGTCAGCGCTCGGCGTCACCGTCAATGTCGAGGAATAATTGGTGACCGGCAGCACCTTCACGTCCACATTGGTGATCCGGTAGGAATAGCTCATCGCGGCGGCGTCAAACTTGTAGAGCTCCTCGTCGACGGTCGCGCCTCCCGTCAGCGTCAGCTTGCGCGTCGCGCCGATCTCGTTGCCCTTCTCGCCCTCGGTCTTGGTGACAGGTGGCAGCCAGCTCATGTCCTGGAAATTGCCCATTGCGGCCCACACCTTGGCCGGGGCGGCGTTGATCTCGATGGATTCGCGCACCTTCTGACGGGTCGGCCCGTGGGCCCAGGCCGATGTCGAAACCGGGCCAAACGCCGCCGTCAAAGCCACCGCGCCCGCGGCAATCAGCACCGCGGCCAGGACCGTGCGCCGTCCAATCGTCACCCTCATCTCGTTTCCTCATACGTGTCGGTGATCATGCGCGACTTGAAGCGCGCTGGAATCATGGTAGCGCATTTTGCGGCCGCGGGGAGACCCGTTCGTGGCCGCGTTGCGGCGGGGCTCGCGCGCCCCACAACCCCTTGCCGCCCCGGCGGGCAAAACACCAATAAGCGGGTCAATCACGGCGCTTAAAAATATTTCTCTTTATCCGCATTTCGGATTATCATATAAAGAGCCATCCCAACCCGGCCGAGGGGCGGATCGCGATCGTCACGAACGCGGGATGGGACGTGGTGGACGTGGGCCACACCGGCGCGAAGGCTTCGCAGGGCGGGCAACCGTGAGCGAAAGTGTCGCGCACACGACCGGTGCAGCCTGCGTACGGCAAAATCGTGTGGTCCTGGCGCCCGGGGTCTGTGCGCCAAGTCTTGCGGTGATGCGTGCGGGCCGACCGGGCCGCAGCGTCAGCCATCCGCAAGGCGACGGGGGCAATAGTGCATCGCTCCCCGGGGAGATCACGACATAAGCCGTAAAACCACTGCGCAGGGAAGGCCGTGTGTTGGGCTTCACCTGTATGCCGCTGTGCAGCCTCTCGTAGCGCAACCTTCGCACAGTGGACCGTGGGTGCCAGCCGGCACCCGGCCTTCCCTGCGCCCTCGGCATTTTGGGGGCAAAGAATGCCGCAAAGCTCGGGCCGCACAGGCCGCGAGAATGCGAAACCGCGCGTATCACGCGAATAGCAATGCCAGATGACTTCGGGCTCTCGTGCCCCGGACGCGGCGCAGCGCCCCTTCGGCGATGCGCCGCAGAGCCGTGACCCATCCTGCGGCAGAATGCACGGCTTCTGGATCCCGGCTCAACGCCACACCGCCGTAAGCGCGTTTACGCGCGTCTTCGACGCGCTATGGCGCTGCGTCGCGTTCGGGACGAGAGCCATTCCGATCGATCTCTTGATCGGGACATATCCGGAACGCAACCCTCACGAAAGCTGTATCTGAGAAACATGCAGCAACAAAACCCGATATGCCTCGCGAGGGCAAACTTGAATCTGGGATCGCGGTCCGAAAATGGCCTTGGAGAACCTGGCTCTGAGACAGTTTGCCGGCATGAGGCCAGCCCCACCTCGCGACCCCGCAATGATTGACGGACGTCCGGGACCGTAGGAGTGCGCGATGGTATCAACGTATTTCAGTTACAGCTACATCACGCGCAATCTCAAGCAGTCCCTGACGCGGGTCGAACAGCAACAGGACGTAGCGCGAGAGGCCGCCTATTACAAAGCCCACATCGGCAACGTGAAGTCCGTCGACGACTTCATGAAAGACTATCGCCTTTATCATTATGCAACGAAGGCGTATGGCCTGGAAGACATGGCCTACGCCAAGGCCTTCATGAAAAAGGTGCTGGAGAGCGACCTCTCCGACGCAAACAGCTTTGTCAACAAGCTGGTCGACAAGCGTTACCGTGAGTTCGCCGCCGCGTTTTCCTTCAATGGCAGTGCCACGCCGGTGGCGCAATCGGAGAACCAGACCGACGAGATGATTGGTCTGTACACGGCGACCAGGAAAAGCCAGGTCGATGCACTTGCCGGCGATTCGAATTACTACAGCGCCGAAATCGGTAACATCAGCAGTGCAGACCAGCTCCTGAACAACGACCGTCTTCGCAACTATGTCTATTCGGCGTACGGGATCGATCAAAGCAAGTGGTCGCGTGACACCATAAGCCAGGTCTTGCGCAGCGATCCATCCGATCCCAACAGCTACGTCAACACCACTTTCGCTTCTCAGCTAAGTGGCCTCAACGCCGACCTTGCTCAGGCCCGATCGGATGTCACCGCGGCCAATTCAAGGATCGCCGACTACACCGCCCAACTATCGCAACCGGGCGCGAACGTGACCCAGTTGAACGTCCAGATTCTGGTCGAAAAGCATCATTTGGAGTCATATGCGAGCAGCATTTCCAGCCTTAGCGAGCAGATAGGGACGATTGGCGGGTTCGTCGACCTGGCCGGTGCGTTCGAGTTTTCCTCCGACGGGTCGCTTCCGTCAGGTGTGTCGGCGCAGACTGCTGCAAATGTCACGATCACGAAACGGAAGTTCGACGACAGCAAGTCCGCCGTCTATTCGGCGGCGAGCCCGTTGAACGAAGCTTTTGCAATCAGGCAATTTAGAACTGCCATCCTCAAGATCAATTCAGTCCAGGCGTTCGTATCGACACCGGGCGTGTATGAATTTGCGCTGGGAGCTGTCGGCCTCGAGCCCGCGAACGTCTCGCCGGCGACTGTCAAGGCCGTGCTCGAAAGCGACATCAACGACCCCAAAAGCTACGTCTATACCCTCAAGGACAATCGATATTTGGAGCTGGCACGCGCCTTCAACTTCGACGCAAAAGGCAATCTGACCACCCCCTTGGTGGCTCAGGACTCGGCTGAAGTCCTCCAGATCGCCAAGGACTACGTCATTGGAGCGGTGAAGAGCGCCAGCACGGCGACTCCCCAGCAGCAGGCCGCAGTTCGGGCACAGGCCACGAAGGATGCGTCGGAATATCAGCAGGCCATCGCCGGCATCGACAGTGTTTCCGATCTTCTCGCAAACAGGCCGATGGTCGATTTCATTCTCTTGGCCAAGGGTCTGGATCCCAGGAAGGTCAGCACCGAATTTCTCAAGAAGATCTTCAGCTCCGACCTGAACGATCCAAAGAGCTTCGCGAACACCGAGAGCGATCCTCGCTTTGCCGAAATCGTGGCGTCGTTCAATTTCGACAGTAAAGGCAACGTCGCGCGTCTTCCGATGATGGGTCCGCAAAAGCGGGATCAGTTTCGGGAAACACAAGCGAACTATGTCGAGCAAAGCCTGGAGCAGCAGCAGGGCGATGCCAATCCCGGCGTGCGCCTTGCGCTCTATTTCCAGCGAAAGGCGGGGGACATCACGTCCGCATACGACATCCTTGCCGACAAGGCTCTTTCGGAGGTGTTCAGGACCACTTTCGATTTGCCTGACTCGATGGCGGCGATGCCGATCGATCAGCAGGCCAAGTTCGTAGACAGATTCATGAAGATCAAGGATCTGTCCGATCCCGCGAAGGTGACAAAGCTGTTGAGCCGTTTCTCCGCCATGTATGACATCAGAAACAGCCAGAGCACCGGCCAGGGTCAATCCCCCCTGCTCAACCTGTTTCAGGGATCCAGTTCGGGGATCAGTGACTCCACATACTTGGCCATCGCCAAGCTGCGCACCCGCTGATGATCGCTCGCCGATACTAGCCCAACACCTCGAGCACCAGCTCCATGGTCATCAGCACGGGATTGTCGCCACGAATCAGACGGCCCTCCGCTATGCCGCCAGTGTAGTCGATCAGGGCGACATCGAGTGCGGCTTCGAGGGCGCCGGAGGAGCCGGCCGCAATCGCGCCGCCGGTTACCGCAAGCTCGGTCGCGAAGGGCTCAGTCACGCCGCCATGGGTGAAGCGCGCCCCAATGGTCGAGCCGACACCGCCATGGATCCTCGCGCGCGCGATGCCTTGCGCGCGGCAGAAGTCTTCGAGACAGCCCGCGAAATCCTGATTGCGCGAAAGCGCGGCTGGTCGTGCGTGCGCCGGTGCTCGCAGCCGCCACGGGCCCGAACAGCTTGAAATTGGTCTCGCGATCTGGCTCTGCGGCGAACATCGCACCATCGATGCCGAAGGCCTCGACCTCGAACGGCTCGGCGACATCGGTCACGTCCGGCAGCATGTGGCCACCACCGGCGCGGCCATCGGCCTCCGTCCACAGCCCATGGCAATGAAAGAACGGGGCGCCATTGTGCATGCCCAGCGTCATGCTGCCGAGCCTGGTGCGCGTCACGCCGCTTGGCCGGAATGTGTCGCTATAAAACGCGGCATTCTCGCTGGTCTTCGACAGCGCCGGCATGACATAGCCGAACGGCCCGAGCGCGCCGCGCCCGAAGCTGAGCACGCCGCCGGCGAATCCCTCCGCGGCGAAACCGCGGCGCGCCGCCTCCAGCAGCGGCAGACCTGCTTGAAGCGTGAAGGAGAAAGCGCGTCCCCTCGCCTCCGCCCATTGGATGCGCTCGGCGACCGGCGCGCCGGGCTGCTTGATGCTGCGCATGACCTTCGCTCAGCCCGCCCGTGTCTTGTCGAGATCGAGCAGCCCGCGCGCCTCGAGCTCGTCGCGAACCATCCGTTTGGGAACCTTGCCGTAGCCGGATTTCGGCAAGGCCTCCCAAAAGAAGAACCGCTTCGGCATCTTGTAGCGGGGGACCTTGGGGCCGAGGAATGCCGCCATCTCCGCTTCGCTCACCGGCTTCGCGCCTTCGCGGGCGACGCAGACGGCAACGCCGACCTCGCCCCAGGTCGCATCGGGTACGCCGAGCACCGCGACCTCGCCGACGCAAGGATGGGTCAGAATCTTCTCCTCGATTTCGCGCGGATAGATGTTGGAGCCGCCGGAGATGTACATGTCGGAGGCTCGTCCCGTGATGTAGACGAACCCCTCCTCGTCCATGTGGCCGAGATCGCCAGTGCGGAACCAGCCGTTGCGGAAAGCCTTCGCATTGGCTTCGGGATTGTCATAGTAGCCGGCCAGCACCGCGGGGCCGATTACGCAGATCTCGCCGCTCTGGTTGGCGCCGAGTTCACGGCCCTCGTCGTCCTGGATCGAGACCTGCATGCCGGTACGCTCGAAGCCACAGGTGCCGATCTTCGCGTGCGGCCCGTCCTCGGGGTCATGCAGCGCTGCCGGCAGCACGGTGATGTTGCCGGTCACCTCGCCGAGGCCGAAATACTGCACGATCACCTTGCCGAGCTTCCTCAGCGCAGCCTTCTGGTCCTCGCGATACATCGGCGCACCCGCATAGATCACATGGCGCAGCGAGGAATGATCGTATTTGTCGGCGGCGGGATGCTCGACCATCATCTTCAGAATGGTCGGCACCACGAAGAGATTGCTGACGCGATGCGCCTCGATCAGGCGGAACGCCTCGTCAATGTCGAATTTCTCCGTCGGCAGCAGCACGGTGCACACGCCGCGCGCGGTCTGCACCAGCTGATGCACGCCGGCGCCATGCGACAGCGGCGCCACCACCAGCGAGGCATCTGCTTCGGTGACGCCGGGCGTAAGATCGGCGAGATGGTTGGTGACGACAAAACCCATCTGACCGTGGGTGAGCACCGCAGCCTTGGAGCGGCCGGTGGTGCCCGATGTAAAGAAGAACCAGCAGGGATCGTCGTGCTCGACTGCGACGTTCTCGACCACCGTGCCGGCGCGCGACGCGACGGCATCCGCAACCGACGTCTCGGCAAACGGCGCCCGACCGTCGATGCTCCAGGTGAATTCCAGCGCGCCACCGCTTACGGCCGCGGCGTGCTCGGGAAAATCGACATGGCACAGAAACGCCTTCGCGCCGGAGGCCTGCGCGAGATAGGCGACCTCGTCCGGCATCAGGCGGAAATTGGTGGGTACCCAGACCGCGCCAAGCCGGAACGCGGCGAACATCGAGAAGAACATCTCATCGCCGTTCTTGGAATGAACGAGGATGCGGTCGCCCTTCGCGATCCCGCGCGCCGCGAGAGCGGCTGCCAGTGCCGAGACCTGCGCATCGATCTCGCGCCAGGTCCAGGATCTGTCGCCCCAGACGAAACCGGGACGCGCCCCATGCCGCCGCGCATTCTGGGTCAGCATGTGAGCGAGATTCATGACGCGGCGGGACATGCGCAGGGGCTGCATCGGGCTTCCTCTTCGGCGGCGGACGGCACGCGAGCCGGCCGCTCATTGCAGCCCATTTATCGCCATCGCCAGGAGCCCTGCAAGGTTGCCGGGCGCAGCGCAGCCCATCCAACCGTTCAGGAAATTTTAAACATGATCGGCGCAACCTCGCTCAGTTCTCGCGTACAGAGTGCCGCATCATGGTCAAAGCGCCCGCCCTCCTCATGTTATCGCTGGCGCTTGCCGGATGTGCCGTGGGCCCACAAGCGCACCTCGCCTCCGATCCTGCCTTCAAGCCCGCGCGCTATGCCTGGGACGGCGCCGGCGAAAATCCCAATCACCCGCGCGCTGCTTCAGAACCAGTGCGCGCGGCCCGATCCGAGCGCAACAGGTCGCAAGCCGCGCTTCAGCCCTATTCAAAGGAATGGTGGCAGGCGAAGGATGGCATCGAGGAGGAACGGGACGCCATGGTCAACCGTTCCCTCGTCATCTGCCAGGGATGCCTGCGCCCGCAGGCGCAGCCGGAGGATTCCAGGCTCGCCAAGGCGACCGATTGAAGCATCCGGGCGATCAGGCCTAGGAAGAGATCCAACGCCGGCGTTGCGAGAAGCGGCGGGGGGCTACAACGCCCCGAGCTTCCATAACGACTCCTGCACCGTCGGCAAGCCCGGCTTCAATTCCAGGCTGAGCGGGACACGCAGTTTCCGGATATCTCCCCTGCGGCAACCACTCTTGCTCGCACCTTGGCAAGGACCGGTTGAGGCGCCTAGATCAGAGGCAAGCAGCATGTCGGAAGGATTTTTGCATGGCGCCGTCGGTACGGGATAACAAGGACAGAAGCCGCTTCGAGCTCGATGTCGGCAGCGAAATCGCCTTCGCCAATTACCGGCTGACGCCGTCGGCGGTGATCATCACCCACACCGAGACGCCGCGCGCGCTGCGCGGCCGCGGCATCGGCTCCGAGCTGGTCAAGGGCGCGCTGGAATTGATCCGGCGCGACGGCAGGAAGGTGATTGCCGGTTGCGGTTTCGTCGTCGATTATCTCGACAGGCATCCGGAAGATGCGGATCTCGTCGCCTGAATGCAAAAGGGCCCGCGCGATCGCGGGCCCTTGGATTGCGACCGGGCGATCGGTCAGTGCTTGATCTCCGGCGGCAGCTTGCCGCCATTGGCGGCGAGCTTGGACATCACCTGCTTGTGCAGCCAGACGTTCATGGTCGCGGAATCGTTAGTGTCGCCGCTGTAGCCGAGCTCCTTGGCGAGGTCCTTGCGCGCAGCGAGGCTGGAATCGATGTCGAGCGCCTTCATCAGATCGACGATCGAGGTGCGCCATTCCAGCTTTTCGCCCTTGTGCGCAGCGGCCGCCGCGTCGACGATCGCGGCAACGTCCACCGTCGCCGCGGATCCGCTCGGCGCGGCCCCTGCGGGCGCGCTGCCCGACGGTGCGCTGCCTGCGGGCGCGGCGGAAGCTGGCTGGCTACCGAAGATCGCGCCCATAATTTTCCCGAAAATGCTCATGTCTGCTCCCCGAAAAGGACCCGCTGGAAGGGCCTTGAGTGGCACTTATAGACCAAGTTGCGTCGTTGCGCCCGCCAAAGTTCCGCGAACAAGCACGCAGCATCAGCTTATCTGCGGCGAAATAACGACCGAATGACACTGTAGAGATTGCACCGCGGCATCGAATCTCACCCAAGCGTGAGGGACAGGACTCGCAAATGGGCGTACGGTTGACGTTCAGTTCGCGATGCCATCCGGAATTCGCGTCTGGTTGGGGATCGCGAAACTCAGAATAGCGGCCGCTTGCGCCGTTGCTGGCGCCAGATGCGGCCGCATGGCAAGGGAGCTAGCGACCATGGCCACACTCTACCCGGGCAATGTCCCGTCCATGGCCCAGACCGCCGAAGCGGCTGGACCGGTGATCCGAACCATCCAACTCTCCGATCTGCAGGATGCGCTCAAGCGCGGCTGGGACGATTTCAAGGCGGTGCCGAGCCACGCCATCATCCTCTGCGTGATCTATCCTGTGCTGGGCCTCGTGCTCGCCCGCGTGGTGATGGGCTATTCAGTGTTGCCGTTGTTGTTCCCACTGGCCGCAGGCTTCGCGCTAATCGGCCCGTTCGCCGCTCTCGGTCTCTACGAGCTCTCCAGCCGGCGCGAGCGCCATGAGGAGGCCAGCGCCTGGGACGCCATGGAGGTGCTGCGTTCGCCCTCGTTCGGCGCCATGCTCGGTCTCGGCGCGCTGCTGCTGGCCCTGTTCGTGACCTGGGTTGCGACCGCGCAGGCAATTTATGTCGCCGCTTTCGGCTATGAAGGCGCATCCGGGATCTCGGATTTTCTGACGCGCGTGCTCACGAGCCGGCAAGGCTGGTGGCTGATCGTGGTCGGCTGCGGCACCGGCTTCCTGTTCGCCCTTGCCGCGCTGTGCATCAGCGCCGTGTCGTTCCCGCTGATGCTTGACCGCCATGCCGGCGCGTTCGAGGCCATGGTGACGTCACTGCGCGTCGTCGCGAAGAACCCGGTGCCGATGGCGGCCTGGGGCCTGATCGTGGCCGTCCTGCTGGCGCTGGGCACCATTCCGGCCTTCCTCGGCCTTGCCGTGGTGGTCCCCGTGCTCGGCCATGCCACCTGGCATCTCTACCGCAAGGTGATCGCGGCCGATCCGGGCGCGCGTCCGGTGCCGCCTCCGCCGCATCGTGCACGCAAGCCGGCCGCCGACTTCCCCGCCAACCTCTTCCCCTGGCGCAATCGGACCGACGCCTGACGATATCGTGACATGCGATCCTGCCCCGGTGCGGGCAGGATCGCGCACTGTCATACGCCTTGCTTTGGCCGCGGTTTCCATCGAGATTGCGCGCGCCGTTCAGATCACTTCACGGAATTTATTTGCTCGAATGACCCCGACGATTTCTCGTCTCGCCCTCGCAGCCTTAGCCATCACCGCGTCCATCCTATCCGCTCAGCCAGCGCTCGCCGCTGTTGCCTGCGGTTCAGGCAATTTCGACGCGTGGCTTGCAGACTTCAAAACGGACGCCGCGGCCAAGGGCGTCTCGCAACAGGCCATTTCCGCCGGGCTCGCCGGTGTGACGCTCGATCAGAACGTGCTCAACCGCGACCGCTCGCAGAAGGTCTTCAGCCAGACCTTCGAGGAGTTTTCCGGCCGCATGGTGCCGCCGCGCCTGACGCGCGGCTCCAACATGATGAAGCAATACGGCTCGGTGCTGTCGCGTATCGAGCAGACCTACGGCGTGCCTGGCGAGGTGCTGGTCGCGATCTGGGGTCTCGAGACCGATTTCGGCGTCAATACCGGCAAGTTCGCGACCATCCGCTCACTGGCGACGCTGGCCTATGACTGCCGGCGCTCCGAGCAGTTTCGCGCCGAGCTGTTGGATGCGCTCCGCATTGTCCAGCGCGGCGACCTCGCACCGGCCGACATGAAGGGCGCCTGGGCCGGCGAGCTCGGACAGACCCAGTTCATGCCGTCGTCATGGATGAAATACGCCGTCGATTTCGACGGCAATGGTAAGCGCGATCTCCTGCACAACGCCCCTGACGTGCTCGCCTCCACCGCGAACTATCTTGCCGGTTATGGCTGGCAGAAGGGTAAGGATTGGCAGCCGGGCAGTCCGAATTTCGCGGTGCTGCAGCAGTGGAACAAGAGCGAGGTCTACTCGAAGACCGTCGCCTATTTCGCCACCCAGCTCGCGCGCGCCCCTTAGATGAGATGCTTGCAGGACAAAAGCGTAGGGCCGATCGCTCGGCGACCGGCCCTCTCCTAATGCGTTCCTGAAGTTCCTATTTGCCCATGGTGGCGTGCATCGCTTTGTTCAGATGCGCGCCGCACGCACCCATTTTGCCGTTGAGCAGCCAGTCCTGCGCGGCCGCGATCTCCTTCTGCGCGACGAACTTGCCGTCACCATCGGCCATGTTTTCGATCGCGGTCTCTGTCTTCTCCAGATTGGCCGAGCTGCAGCCGCCGGCGGCGTGCTTGGCGGCCTGGGCCGGCGTGACGGCGAACGCAACGGCGGCAATTGCGATAACCCCGAGTAACTTCGTCATGACGTTACCTTCCTTCTCTTGTTCTTGGGCCAGAGCCAGCGACATTGCCGGAATCTGCGACATCACCTTCCTCCGGGCGCGGCAACTTGACGCAATGAATTCCCCGCGAGAATTGCGTGATGTTGCGCGGCGCGCAGAGCTGCATGCAAAATTTCTGATTTTCATTACACGCTTGTAATCAACGCCACACGTTCAGCGTGTGTGCACTGCGAGCGGGGACGGTTGTGGCTAACCAAGCGGGATAGTCCTGACTCGCCGCCCTTCGTCATGTGGATCCGCTGCAACCAGGCGAATCGCTGGCGAGAGTTGGCAAAAGTGTACGCACGCGCCAACTAATGAGTATCAATTCATTAGAATCATGCGATTCTCGCATGTGAGACTTGGTTATAGAAGCTAGTCGATCCGCTTGCGGACAAGAGCAAAGCGACTTATTTCGCTCCGAACGGAACCGACTAGCCCATAGCAAATCCGTGAATTCACGGGACTTCAGACCTGTGCTCCCTGTTCCGCCTACCCTTTGGGCGGGAGTGCTTTCGGGTTAATCGTCCGTTACCAGCGCCATGCACTCAGCGCTTAGCTGCATCGCAGCATCGGAACTTTCGCACTGCACCACTCTCACCTATATTCATTTCAACGATGAGGCTCGGGCAAGAGCTGAATCGAACTACAGGAGATTACCAATGCTGCTCTCGCTCATCCGCATGATCCAAGCTTTCCGGGACTATCAGCGCAATGTTGCCGAGCTGTCCCAGCTCAGCGATCGCGAGCTTTCCGATATCGGCCTCGATCGCTCGGACATCCCGCGCGTTGCCGCCGGTCAGTATCAGGGCTGATATCGTTCAGCCCTGAACCGGACGGACCGATAGCGCCCGCCTCGTGCGGGCGTTGTCGCATCCGGAGGCAGAAAACTCGATCTCGGCGATTCCACTGATCGCCGAAAAGCGCTACCTGTCCGCCCCATGACAGGACCCCAATCAAATACCGTGCACGTGATCGGCGCAGGCCTTGCCGGCTCCGAAGCCGCCTGGCAGGTGGCCGAATTCGGCGTGCCCGTGGTGCTGCACGAGATGCGGCCGACCCGCATGACCGAGGCACACCGCACCGATGGGCTTGCCGAGCTCGTCTGCTCCAATTCGTTCCGCTCGGACGATGCCGCCAACAACGCCGTCGGCCTGCTGCATGCCGAGATGCGCCGCCTCGATTCGCTGATCATGCGCGCAGCCGACGCCAACCAGGTACCCGCTGGCGGCGCGCTGGCGGTGGACCGCGACGGCTTCTCGGCGGCCGTCACCAAGGCGCTGAACGATCATCCGCTGATCGAGATCGCCCGCGGTGAGGTCGCAGGCCTGCCGCCGGCCGAGTGGAGCAACGTCATCGTTGCGACCGGCCCCCTCACTTCGGCGCCGCTGGCCGATGCGATCCGCGAGTTGACCGACGAGAACGCCCTCGCCTTCTTCGACGCGATCGCGCCGATCGTGCACCGCGAATCCATCGACATGTCGGTGGCCTGGTTTCAGTCACGCTACGACAAGGTCGGTCCCGGCGGCACCGGCGCCGACTACATCAACTGCCCGATGACAAAGGAGCAGTATGACGGCTTCGTCGCAGCGCTGGTCGCCGGCGAGAAGACCGAGTTCAAGGAATGGGAGACCAACACGCCCTATTTCGACGGCTGTCTGCCAATCGAGGTCATGGCGGAACGCGGCCCCGAGACTCTCCGCCATGGACCGATGAAGCCGGTCGGCCTCACCAATCCGCACGATCCCACCACCAAGGCCTACGCGATCGTGCAGCTGCGCCAGGACAACAAGCTCGGCACGCTCTACAACATCGTCGGCTTCCAGACGAAACTGAAATACAGCGAGCAGCAGCGCATCTTCCGCACCATTCCGGGGCTGGAGAAGGCCGAATTTGCTCGCCTCGGCGGCCTGCATCGCAACACCTTTCTCAACTCGCCAAAGCTGCTCGACGGCCAATTGCGCCTGCGCGCGCAGCCGCGGCTGCGCTTTGCCGGCCAGATGACGGGCTGCGAGGGCTATGTGGAATCCGCCAGCGTCGGCCTGATTGCCGGTCTCTATGCGGCAGCGGAGGTGCGCGGCGAGACGCTTGCGAGTCCGCCGGTCACGACTGCGCTCGGATCCCTGCTCGGCCACATCACCGGCGGCCATATCGAGACCATCGAGCCCGGCACGCGCTCGTTCCAGCCGATGAACATCAATTTCGGCCTGTTCCCGCCGCTCGCCAGCGCGCCGACGAAGAAGCCCGACGGAAGCCGGCTGCGCGGTAACGAGAAGACGGTGGCCAAAAAGCAGGCGATGAGCGCGCTGGCGCTCGCCGATCTCGATCGCTGGATCGCCGATCACCTGCGCATTGCCGCCGCGGCGTGAGTTTTCGATGAACCTTCCCAAAGACGACGCCGCAACACTCTCGGCGCGCTGGACCGAGGGCGTGCTGCTCAAGCGCGACGTGTTCTCGACCGTCGAGCGCGGCCGATTCCGCGACGATGACGGCGAGGTCGACGCGGTGCTGCGCCGCCTCGACGAGGTGCCGTGGTGGTCATTCCTTTTGGCGCGCCACCTGTTCGCCCGCGAGAAGCATGCGCTGGCACTCGCTAAGGGACTCGATGTCGGCCCGGAGCTGCTGTGGGCCGGACGCCGCGCGCTGGTGCGCAGCTTCGTCGATGGTGTCGCACTGCATCTGGCGAAACCGCATGGCGACCTCGCCTATTTTCGCTCGGCGAAGGCCGCGCTGCGACGGCTGCGCCGCGCCGGAATCTGCCACAACGATCTTGCCAAGGAACAGAACTGGCTGGTCGGCCGCGACGGTCGCGCCTATGTGACCGACTTCCAGCTCGCCGCCTGCTTCGACCGTCGCGGCCGGCTTTACCGGATCCTGGCCTATGAAGATCTCCGGCATCTGCTCAAGCACAAGCGATCCTACGCGCCCGAGGCGCTGACGCCGCGCGAGCGCAAGATCCTGGCGAAGAAGTCGTTCGCCGCCAGCCTCTGGCTCGCCACCGGCAAGAAGGTCTATCGGGCAATCACCCGCGGCCTGTTCAACTTCACCGACCGTGAAGGCGGCGGCCGAAGGCTCGTCAACGACGCGCCGGTGCTGGCAGAATTGATCCGCAAGAACCCCGCCGTGCGCGACACCGCCATCGTCGCCTTTGCCGACCGCCGCTCCGGTGTCGGCCTCTATGCCTTCGTCGAAGCCGATCAGGCCGCGCTCGAAGGCCAATTGCGCATCGAGCTCACCGCTGCCAAGGGGCCAAAGCCGCCGGAACACATCCAGGTCGTGCACGCACTGCCACGCAATCCGGACGGCAAGCCGCGCACGGAGATCCTGCAACTGGTCGCCATGAACCAGCTCGACCTGATCGAGCCGATGATGAAGAACGACCAGGACCGTGCTTTCCTCAAGGACATCCTGGAGCAGCGCAAGAACCTGCGCGACCGCTTCAATTTCGAGGCCGACCTGCCGGCGAGCTAACGTGGATCACGCCTTGAAGCGTCCACATTGGCGATAGAGAAGCGATCCGATAATTCGAACTTGGTGGGGGGACTTGGCGGGGTCATGGGCACTCGGGGGTACATGATGCATCGTGTGGTTGGCGGCCTGATCGCTAGCCTTCTGCTGCTCGCCACCACGTCCGCAATGGCCGAGTCCCCCGCCGAGCTGATCTCGAGCTTCCGCCTCAAGCATGGTGAGGTCCGCGTCGTCCGCGATTCGACCCTCGACCGCATCGCCATGGACCAGGCGCGCGCGATGGCGACGAAGGACGACCTCAGTCACGACGCCCTCGGCCCGTTCAACCGCCGGGTCGCACCGGCCGGCGCAGGCCGCGCCGCCGAGAACATCGCCTACGGCTACGACAATTTCGAGAAGACCCTCGGACAGTGGATCGACTCGTCGGGACACCGCAAGAATCTGCTGCTGCACAACGCTTCCCGCGTCGGGATCGCGAGCGCGAAAAACGCTAGCGGCAAGCGCACCTATTGGGCAATGGTGATCGCCGGCGACTACGAGCCGAAGGGCAAAGGCAAAGGCAAGAAAGACGGGGAGCCGCTGGTTGCGGTGAAGCGCGAGGCTGCGCCCGCCAGCAAGCCAAAATCCAGCGGCTGCCACATCAAGCTGCTCGGCCTTTGCATCTGAGACCAAGCTTGGCCATCTTGTTCGCATCCCTCGACGCGTTTAATCCATGCATGAGGATCGCGAGACGCGGAGGCATGGATGATGGATATCGACCGAATTCGTCGCGACACCCCGGCTGCCTCTCGGCTCGCCTATCTCCACAACGCGGGCGCAGCGCTGATGCCGGCGTCGGTTGTTGCGGCGATGAAGGAACACATCGATCTGGAGAGCGAGATCGGAGGCTATGCCGCCGCCGACCGCGAGGCGCGCCGACTTGAATCCGTTTACGGCTCGGTCGCCCGCCTCCTGAACGCCGCGCCCGATGAGATCGCCCTCATGGAGAACGCGACGGTTGCCTGGCAGATGGCTTTCTACGCGCTTCCATTCAGCAAGGGCGACCGGATCCTGACCGCCGAGGCGGAGTACGCGGCCAACTATGTCGCCTTTCTTCAGGTCGCCAACCGAACAGGCGTCGCGATCGACGTCGTGCCGAGCGATGCCAGCGGCGAGCTCGACGTCGACGCGCTCGAACGCATGATCGATGAGCGCGTGAAGCTGATTGCGATCACCTGGGTTCCGACCAATGGCGGGCTGGTCAATCCGGCTGCAGCCGTCGGCAAGATAGCGCGGGCGCACGGCATCCCCTATCTGCTCGACGCCTGCCAGGCAGTCGGACAGATGGTGGTCGACGTCGAGGCCATCGGCTGTGACATGTTGTCGGGGACCGGGCGTAAATTCCTCCGCGGCCCGCGCGGCACCGGCTTTCTCTACGTCGGCCGAAAAATGCTGCAGCGGCTCGAACCGCCAATGATCGATCACTTCGCCGCACCCTGGGTCTCCCGGGACGCTTTTCGGCTGCGTGACGATGCGCGCCGTTTTGAGACCTGGGAGAACAACTACGCAGCCCGGCTTGGGCTCGGCGCGGCTGTCGATTATGCCCTCGATGTCGGGATCGGCCCGATCGAGCGGCGTTGCCGCATGCTGGCGGACCGCCTCCGGGGCGGCCTTGCATCCATTCGCGGCATCAGAGTTCGCGACCTCGGACGCGCTCCGGGAGCCATCGTCAGCTTCACGGTGGAAGGGTACGAGGCGGAAGCGGTCGTCAGCGACGCGGCCGCAGCCGGCATCACGATCGGTGCCTCAGATCCGTCGAGCACGCGCATCGATGCCGAAATCCGCTCGCTGCCGCCGGTGGTGCGCGCCTCCCCGCACTACTACAATACGGACGCGGAGATCGATCGGCTGATCGTCCATTTGGCGGGTTTGACGCGGCGATAGCGGCGATCATGCACGCTCAGGTACAGCGCGCACTCAATCCGGATGCGCCAAGCTTCGCCATGACCTCGTCGAGATGGGCGCTGTCGCGGGTTTCAATCACCAATTGCAGCAACGTCGCCTTGGCCGGAAGATCCGAGAACGTGCGCTGGTGCGAGACCTCGATGATGTTGGCGCCGGCCTCGGCCAGCAGTGCCGCGACCGCAGCCAATTGGCCGGGCCTGTCGGGAATGTCGAGCGACAATTGGGTGAGCCGCCCCTCGCGCGCCAACTCGCGGGTCAGGACCGATGCGATCAGACGTGTGTCAATATTGCCCCCGCTCAGCACCAGCCCGACCTTCTGACCGGCGAAACGGGACGGGTCGGACATCAGCGCGGCGAGGCCAGCGGCACCGGCGCCTTCGACGACCGTCTTCTCGATCGAGATCAGGGTCGCCACCGCGCGCTCGAGCTCGGCTTCGTTGACGAGCGCAATGTCGTCGACAAGGCGGCGGACGATTTCGGTCGTGATCTTGCCGGGCGACTTCACCGCGATGCCTTCCGCGAGTGTGTCGCCACGTGCCGGCAAATTGCCGTCATGGATGGCATTGTACATCGAGGGGTAGAGCCAGGCCTCGACGCCGAGGATCCGCAGCGACGGCTTGATCGATTTCGCGGCAATGGCGATCCCGCTGATCAGGCCACCGCCGCCGATCGGGACGACCAGCGTATCGAGCTCCGGCACGGCCTCGAGTATTTCCAGCCCGACCGTGCCCTGCCCTGCGATGACAAGCGGATCGTCATAGGGATGGACGAAGATCATGCCATGGACTTCGCCGTGGCTGCGCGCATACGCGGCCGCCTCCTCCAGCGTGGCGCCCGTCACCACCACCTCGGCGCCGTGATGCCTGGTGTTCTCGACCTTCACCATGGGCGTGCCGACCGGCATGACGATAGTGGCGGGAATGCCGAGCCGCTTGGCGTGATAGGCGACGCCCTGCGCGTGGTTACCCGCCGACATCGCGACGACGCCCCGCGCGCGCTCCTCCGGCGTCAGCGCCTTGAGGCGGTTGAGCGCGCCGCGCTCCTTGAACGAGGACGTGAACTGGAGGTTCTCGAATTTCAGCCAGATGTCGCAGCCGCAGATATTGCTCAGCGTGCGGCTGTAGCTACAGGGCGTCTCGACGACGGCGCCGCGGATCGTCTCGGCGGCGGCATGGATGTCGGCCGGTACGACCGGAAGGCCGCCCAGATCGGAAGATATGGTTTGGGACAACTCAGCCATAGGACAGCATAGAGCATTTGCCCGGCTCCGGCGATAAGCCAACCGCTATTTGGTAAATTCCCGCGAACGTGAAGCCCGCCACAGCGTCCACAGCGTACGCAGCCGCGATGACGGTTGCGGCGTAAATGGATTGCGCCCGGGTTGCGACAGGCGCTTGAGGTCGGCCCGCGCTTGTCCGAGCGGAAGGAACGTTGGACGCACTGATGCCGGCACCTCCACCAGCAGCGACAAGGCCGTCGTCAAATGTTGCTGCGCCTCGCCCGAGAGTTGGCCCAGCGCGGCGCGCAAGTTTGGCGTCTCCTTTCCGGCGAACACGTCTTCCACGTCGCAATCGTGGCTCGCCAGCACCTGCTGCGGCAGGAACAATTGCCGGCGCGCCGCATCGCGCGGCAGATTGGCGATGACCTGTACGATGCCCTGCGCCAGCCCGGCATGGCGGGCGAGATGCTCGGCCGCCGCCGACGGTGGTCCCATGATCCGGGCGGCGAGATCGAACAGCGCCGATGAGGTCGCCGCGAGGTAGCCCTCCAGCGCCGCCATTGTTGGCATTGGGTCGTTGTAGAGATCGAATTGATGCTCGTCGGCGAGCAGCGACAGCGGCTCGACCGGCAGGTCGAAATCACGGATTGCGCGGAGCAGCTCCGCCGCCACCGGATTGCCCTCGGCACTGCCATGGACTTGGCCCGACAGCATGTCGGTCCACCATTGCAGGCGGATTTCACCGGGCAAGGGCTGGCTCACCTGATCGCGGACGCGGACGATCTCGACATTGAAGGCATAGAGCGCCAGCAGCCCGCGGCGCTCGGCAGCGGGCGCGAACAGGGTCGCGGCATAGTGCGGAAAGTCGTGGCTGCGCACGAGGTCAGCACAGAACGCAGCAGAATCCGGCGGCGGCGCGGAGCCACTCATGGCACGGCGATCAGCGCGGCCGCGACGCGCCGCCGTTCGCCCATCATGATGTTGTAGGTACGCACGGCGGGACCGGTCTGCATCGCATCCAGCACCACCCTCGCCGCTTTGAGCGCCTGGCGCAGTTCCGGCGGCGGCAGCCAGACCCCGGTTCCGGTGCCGACCAGGAGCGTGTCGATGCTGTTGGCAGACTTGAAGACTCGATCCAGCGAATAGCGGTCGATCTTTGCAGGGTCCGTTATGTCCCAGGCCCAGATCGCGTCGGGCAGGCAAAGCAGCGATCCCCGATGCGACATCCCGGCAAAGGCAAAGCCGCCCTTGCCATAGGCTTCGATCGGCGCCGAGCGGGGGAAATGCGGTGCGTTGGGATCGCCGGCCATGAGCTTCGTCCGAATGAGCTTACTGCCCTCCCAAACTCCTGCGAGGGCATGCGGTTCGGATCATGCCTTGCTTTTCTTCGCCGGCGTAGCCTTATCGACCGCATCCTCGCGATGCTCGCCGACGCCGAGATAGATCAGGATCGGGGCCGCAATGAAGATCGAGGTATAGGTGCCGACCAGCACCACGCCGAACATCATGACCGCGGTGAAGCTGTGGATGGCATGGCCGCCGAACAGCAGCAGGGCCAGCAGCGCCAGCGTCACAGTGAAATGGGTGATGATCGAGCGCGACAGCGTCGAGTTGATTGATTCGTTGAGGAGCTGCGGCATCGGCATCTTCTTGTAGCGCCGCAGCATTTCACGGATGCGGTCGTAGATGACGACGGTGTCGTTGAGCGAATAGCCCAAAATCGTCAGAAGCGCCGCGATGCTGGTCAGGTCGAAATCGACCTGACTGATCGACATGAACCCGATCGTGAGCACGATGTCGTGCACGTTGGCGATCATGGCGCCAAGCGCGAACTGCCACTCGAATCGGAACCAGAGGTAGATCAGGATCGAGACGATCGCCAGCATCAGGCCGAGCATGCCGTAGGCGAGCAATTCGCCCGATACGCGCGGTCCCACCACCTCGACGCGGCGATAGTCGACGGAATCGCCAAGCGCGGTGCGGACCTTCTGCACGGCCTCCTGCTGGGCGGCGTCGCCGCCCGGCTGCTCCGCGACACGGATCAGGACATCGGCGGGGCCGCCGAATTGCTGCAACTGGACTTCGCCCAGACGCAGGGCATCCAACGTCGTACGCATCGCCGCAATATCGGCGGTGCCGGACTTGGCCTGCACCTCCAGTAGGGTGCCGCCGCGGAAGTCGATGCCGAAATTCAGTCCATGGGTGAAGAACAGCGTGATCGCGACGATCGACAACGCCGCCGAGATCGGGAAGCTGATCCGGCGAAAACGCGTGAAGTCGAAATGGGTATCGTCGGGGACGATGCGCAGCGACGGCAGCCAGCCGAATGCCGCAACCACGGTGAGAATGGCAATGAGGACGCCGAGCCCGATGAGAACAGTGTGATTCACGATCAGGCTCCTAGATCGGCACGCTCTGCGGCCGCTTCCACCGCACCCACCAGGCCACGATCAGCCGGGTCAGGGTGAAAGCGGTGAACACCGTGGTGATGATGCCGATTCCGAGCGTCACGGCGAAGCCGCGCACCGGACCGGTACCGATGTAGAACAGCACCGCGGCGGCAATAAAAGTGGTGATGTTGGAATCGAGGATGGTCGCAAGCGCCCGCTTGAAGCCGGCGTCGATCGCCGAGATCGCGTTGCGGCCGCCACGCAACTCCTCGCGGATGCGCTCGTAGATCAGCACGTTGGAATCGACCGCGATACCGACGGTGAGCACGATGCCCGCGATGCCCGGCAGCGTCAGCGTGGCGTTGAGAAGCGACAACAGGCCGAAGATCATGGCGACGTTGATGGCCACCGCGATGTTGGCGAACACGCCGAACAGCCGGTAGGTCAAGAGCATGAAGATGATGACCAAGATCGAGCCGACATAGGCGGCGAGCTCGCCCTTTTCGATCGAGTCCTGGCCGAGGCCCGGACCGACGGTGCGCTCCTCGACCACCGTGAGCGGTGCCGGCAGCGCGCCGGCGCGCAGCAGGATCGCGAGATCGTTGGCCGATTGCACCGTGAAACTGCCCGAGATCTGGCCTTGTCCGCCGGTGATGGGCTCGCGGATCACGGGAGCCGAGATGACCTTGTTGTCGAGCACGATCGCAAAAGGCAGCCCGACGTTCTCTTGCGTGGCCTGCGAGAACTTGCGCGCGCCCGACGTATTGAACTTGAAACTCACGACGGGTTCGCTGGTGCGCTGGTCGAAGCTCGCTTGGGCATCGGTCAGGTCGCCGCCGGCGACCAGCACCTGCTTCTTGACCACATAGGGTGTGGGCGGCGGTGACGCGCTCATCAGAAGCTCGGATTCCGGCGGCAAACGTCCTTGCTGCGCCTGATCGGGCGGCACCGACGTATCGACCATGCGGAATTCCATCTTCGCGGTCTTGCCCAGCAATTCCTTCAGACGAGTCGGGTCCTGGAGGCCGGGGACCTGCACCAGGATGCGGTCGTTACCCTGGCGCTGGATGACAGGCTCGACGGTGCCGAGCTCGTTGACGCGGCGTTCGACGATCTGGATCGACTGCTCGATCGTCTTGCGCATGCGGTCGAGCATCGCGGCCTGCGGGATGGTAAGGCGGATCACGCCACCGCCGGCGTCAGTCACATCCAGGTCGCGCTGACCGCTGGATCCGACCAGTCCTCCCAGCGGCTGGGACAGCTCGCGCAGCTTGGCGAGCGCAGGCTGCAGATCGGATTCCTTGGTGATCCGAACCTCGGCCGCGTCGTTGCGCACGGTGACGCCGCCGGTGAAGCCGATCTTGGCATCGCGCAGCGTCCGGCGAACGTCGTCGCGGACCTGGTCGAGCCGCTCCTTCTTCACATAGTTGCCGTCGACCTCGAGCAGCAGATAGGAGCCGCCTTGAAGATCGAGGCCGAGCACGAGCCGACGCTGCGCCCAGGCGGGCCAGGTCTTGACCTGCGCTTCGGGGAAGAAGTTCGGGACCGCGCAGAGGCACACGATCAGCGCCGTCAGGATAATCCCGAGCGCCTTCCACCGCGTGAAATACAACATCGACTGGACCTGTCAGATCAGGAGATTTGCAGGAAAACTTGAGAGACTCGCGGAAGCACTCACTTCGACGCGGCGTCTTCCTTGGCGCTTTCCTTGGATTCCTTGGCCGGCTCGCCCTTGGCGCGTACGCCGGAGACCATCGAGCGCATCTGCCGCACGCGCACGCCATCGGCGATCTCGAACTCGATCTGGTCGTCGTCGACGACCTTGGTGACCTTGCCGACGAGACCGCCCGAGGTCACGACGGTGTCGCCGCGGCGGATGTTCTTCACCAGGTCGGCGTGGTCACGGACCTTCTTCTGCTGCGGACGCAGAATCAGGAAGTACATGATCACGAAGATCAGGGCGAACGGCAGCAGCGACATCAACATGCCGCTGGTGTCGCCGGCGCCCGCAGCCTGGGCATACGCAGGGGTAATCAGCATTCGGACGATCCTCGTGAGAACGGGGGAAAACCGGTCAGGCCCAAATGGCGACCGGTTCGGTCAAATTCGCGCGGACTATAGCGGCCATTGCCCCAATTGCAACGCTGCCAGACCGCCCTTTTAGCCACCTTGCGGCGCGCGCACAGGCCCGATAAGGCTGCATTCTCAGGAACTTCGGACATGCCCCAAAAACCAAGCAAAAGCCCGGCCGGCAAAGGCCCTCGCACCCCTGCCGCGAAGGCAGCCGGCGTCGCGGCAAAACGTCCCAAGGTGGCCCTCAAGGCGGCTTCCAAGACGATTTCCAAGACGACGTCCAAGACGAACCAAAACGTCTCCCAGCAGCGCATCGTTCGCGCGCTGGAGACGATTGCGGCGCACCTCTCCGCGCAAGGCAAGCCCGCCGCCGAACGCGAGTCGTTCAAGCAGGCGGATGCTTTCGTCTGGCACCCGGACGGCCGCCTTGCGGCGGTGCCGCGGGTCAGCCGCGTCGAAATGTTCCTGCTCAAGGGCGTCGACCGGATGCGCGACATCCTGATGGAGAACACCGAGCGTTTCGCCAACGGATTGCCCGCCAACAACGCGCTGCTCTGGGGCGCGCGCGGCATGGGCAAGTCGTCGCTGGTGAAGGCGGCGCATGCCAGCATCAACGCGGAGCGCAAACCGGCCGACAGACTGAAGCTGATCGAGATTCATCGCGAGGACATCGAGAGCCTGCCCGCCCTCATGGAACAGCTTCGCGCCTCATCCTTCCGTTTCATCGTGTTCTGCGACGACCTCTCGTTCGACGGCAATGATGCGTCCTACAAATCGCTCAAGGCGGTGCTCGAAGGCGGCATCGAGGGGCGGCCGGAGAACGTCATCCTCTACGCCACCTCCAACCGCCGCCATCTGCTGGCGCGCGAGATGATCGAGAACGAGCGCTCGACCGCGATCAATCCCGGCGAAGCCGTCGAGGAGAAGGTCTCGCTGTCGGATCGCTTCGGTCTCTGGCTCGGCTTCCACCGGTGCAGCCAGGACGAATATCTCGCCATGGTGCGGGGCTATTGCAGCCATTTCGGCGTGAAGATCGACGATGACGCCCTGGAACGCGAGGCACTTGAATGGTCGACGACGCGCGGCTCGCGCTCGGGCCGTGTCGCCTGGCAGTTCGTCCAGGAGCTTGCGGGACGGCTCGGCGTCAAGCTGGCGGCGACGTAGCCACAGTCATAGCCCAACCCAAAACTGTCATCGCCCGCGAAAGCGGGCGATCCAGTATTCCAGAGACGGTTGTGATCGATCGAGAGGCCGCGGCGTACTGGGTCGCCCGGTCAAGCCGGGCGACGACAGCTTCAGTTGGGAGACAATGTAGGCCTCATCACGCCCCGTTCAGGAATTGAAGCGGATCAACCGGGCTCGATCCCTTGCGGATCTCGAAGTGGAGCTGCGGCGACGCCACCTCCCCGGATTGACCCGACTTGGCAATGACCTGGCCGCGCTTGATGGTATCGCCGCGCTTCACCATCAGCTCACTCGCATGGGCATATGCGGTGACGTAGCCGTTGGAGTGCCGAACCAGGACCAGATTGCCGTAACCTTTCAGCTCGTTGCCGGAATAGGCAACGACACCGTCTTCGGCCGCCTTGACCGGCGTGCCCTCGGGCACCGCGAGATTGATGCCGTCGTTGGATTTGCCATTGGTCTTGGCGCCGTAGCTCGTGACCACCTTGCCGCGCACCGGCCAGCGGAAAGTCGGCAGCGCGCTGGTGGTCTCCGCAGCTTTCGCGGGAGTGTCCGCGGCCTTGTCTTCGACGTTGGCGGTGGCCTGGGCCAGGCGCGCGCTCTGCACCGGCGCGGCGACGGCGGCCATCTTGGTGGCGGGCGCAGGCGCGGCAGCAACCGGCTGCAGCGTCCCCGCGACGGGAGCGGCTCCGACCGGAGCCGCGGCAAGCGGTGCTGCGACAGCGGCGGTCTTGGCCCCGGGCACGGCCAGCCTGGCGCCGAGCTTGAGTTTTGCAGAGGGATCGAGGCCGTTGGCGCGGGCCAATTCGGCCGACGAGATATGGTTCTTGCGGGCAATGCTGGCGAGCGTGTCGCCGTGGTTCACGAAGTGCGTGCTTGACGGCGCGGCAACGGCCGCAACCGGCTTCGCAGCGGGCGCTGGGGCAGCGGCAACGGAAGCCATGAGCGGCGCGGGCGCAGCCGCCGTAGCTTGGTGCGGAATGATCAGTTGCTGGCCGGGCGAGAGCGCGCGCGGCCCCTTATAGCCGTTGGCGGCGAGGATCGCCTGCGGCGTGACGCGATAGCGTTTGGCAAGCAGGTCGAGCGTATCGCTGGTGCCGACGATGATCTTGGTTCCGCCGATCGGCTGGGCGGCTGCAACCGAGCGTGGCGGCACGGTGGCCGTGGTCTCGAGATGCGGCTGCGCCGGGGGTGCGTAGGAGCTCACGCCGCGTCCGCCTCCGGACACACCGCCTGCTGCAACGGGGTAGGATTGCGGCGTGGATACCGCCGGCGGCAAAGGCTGCGACTGATAATAACCGGACTGCGTCTGCGGCCGCGAATATTGCGGCAACTCACGCTGCGGCGGCGGGGCCTGCTGCACCGAACCGGTCGATTCCTGCGCGAAGGGATTGGAGAAGTTCGACTGGGACATGCGCGACGACATGTCGGCGCTGCACCCTGCGAAGCTAAAGGAGATCAGCGCCAGCACCGCGACCTGCGGCACACGGCGCGAGTAAAGCAACTCGGCGGCAACGGACATGGTTACTCACTCGTACGCAACAGAACTGGTGTTTTAAGTAAACACGCGCCGAGTAAATAACGGCTTAACCCTCCCAATAAGATGTTGGCAGCGCAGCCAATCCGGAATTCTACAGCTCCCGCGCCACGCCGGGCAGCGCCGGCACGAAGCGGACCTCGACGAGTTCCTTGCGCTCGATCCCGGCTTCGGTCCGGCTCAGCCGGATCAGCGTCTGCACCCCCTGATGCGGGCCGACGGGCGCGATCAGGATGCCACCCACCTCCAGCCGCTCGACCAGGTTCTCCGGGAGCTGCTCCATCGCGGCCGTGACGATGATGCGATCGAACGGGCCAATATTGGGGGGCAGATTGAGTCCGTCGCCCAGCATCACCTCGACGTTGTGATAGTTGAGTTTTTCAAGCCTGATACGTGCGGCATCCGCAAGCTTGCGGTAGCGCTCGACCGTCAACACCTGGCCGGCGAGCCGCGACAGCACCGCCGCCTGGTAGCCCGAGCCGGCGCCGATCTCGAGGACGCGGTGCTTCTTCTGAAGCTGGAGCTGCTCGGTCATGTAGGCGACGACAAAGGGCTGGCTGATGGTCTGCCCGCAGGCGATCGGGAGCGCGCTGTCGCGATATGCGCCGTCCCGATCGGCGTCGTCGACGAATTGATCGCGCGGCACCTCCTCCATGGCCCTCAGGACCGCCTGGTCGCTGATGCCCCGACGCCTCAGCGTGAGCTGAAACATCATCTTTTCCGGCGGGTGCTGATGGGGGGTCATTGCCTGCTTGTGCTGTGTTTGCGGTCCGGGACGCCCAACCTGGGCGCGAGATTCCTGTTCCGGCTCAGGGAACCCATGATAGGCTTCGGATGGCGTAGTTGACCATAAATTGGCTTGCAACGGGCGAGCCGCGATGGCCATTTTCAGGCATCCGTTCGTCGAAACGCGCATTGCGTCGATTCATGTTATCTGCGAACGTTTTTGGCAATGGGCAAGGACTCGACCATGACCGCGACGGGGCTTACTGGCCGCTCTGTATTCCTCGTCGAAGACGAGGTGATGATCAGGATGATGGTCGCGGACATGCTCGAAGAGCTTGGCTACAAGATCGCAGCCGAGGCGGGCGACATCACCGAAGCCATGCGGCTCGCCCAGGCAACCGAGTTCGACATCGCCATTCTCGACGTCAACGTCAACGGCAAGGTCATCTCGCCGGTCGCCGATGTCATCAAGGCGAAGGGCTGCCCGTTCATCTTCGCCACCGGATACGGTTCCTCGGGCCTGCCCGAGCAGTACCGCGATCGGCCGGCGCTTCAGAAGCCATTTCAGCTCGACGCCCTCGGCAAGACCATCGAAGCCGCGCTTCGCGGCGGCTAGGCCCCATTCCAGGTCGGATTACTTCAGCGTCGGACTTACTTCAGCGTCGCACTCAGCGCCTCGGAAAACGCCTCGTTGGTCCGGTCGAGCCTGAGCGGCGTGACGGAGACGTAGCGTTCGCGGAGCGCCGCGAGATCGGTGCCGTCGGCCGGCGTATCCATCATCGCGGTGCGCTCGAAGCCGATCCAGAAATACGGATTGCCACGGCCGTCCCTGCGCTCGTCGATCCTAAGGAAGCCGAGATTGCGCTTGCCTTGCCGCGTCACGCGGATGCCCAGCACATCCTCCGGCGCGCAGGCCGGGAAGTTGACGTTGATGACGGTGTCCTTCGGGATGCCGGCGGCGATCACCTTGCGCAGGATGTCGGGCCCGAATTTGCGGGCCGTGTCCCACAGCGGCCGGTCGCGGGTCTCCACGCTGAACTCCTGCGACAGGGCGAAGGACGGCAGCCCCAGGATGGTGCCCTCCAGCGCGCCGGCGATGGTGCCGGAATAGACCACGTCCTCGGCGACGTTGCGGCCCTTGTTGACGCCGGACAGCACGACATCGGGCAGCTTGGCGCCGAGGATGTGGCGCGCGCCCATGATGACGCAGTCGGTCGGCGTGCCGCGCACCGCGAAATGCCGCGGTCCGACCTCGCGTAGGCGCAGCGGATCGTTCAGCGACAGCGAATGCGACACGCCGGACTGGTCGAGCTCAGGCGCGACCACCCAGACGTCATCGGACAATGCACGCGCGATCTCCTCCAGGACCTTGAGGCCGGGGGCGTGGATGCCGTCGTCATTGGTGCAGAGAATGCGCATGGGAAAGGTCGATTCCTGAAGCGGGTCTGAGCCGTCTTATCCGGCCGGGGCCGATCAGGCAAACCGGCCGGCTGGGGGCGGCACCCGGTTGCCGGCTTGGCCGGCTATCGGCGAACGCGCCATTGCGGCAGGAAGCGCGCCAGCCGGCCCTCCGCGTGCAATTTCATCGCCGGCACGACCGGGCTCACGATGGGAGCCTCGATGACGCCGAGCGCCTCCAGCTGTGCGACGAACGCGTCCGGCACCGGCGCCTGCGGAAAGCGTTCGCGTGCCAGCGACAGTGCCTGGTCGAAATCCGCGGCATTCACACCGGGCTTGGCGCGCCGGCTCTGGACCAGATCGTCGTCCCAGAGCCGCGTGATCGCGATGTCGAGCACGCCACGCAGCCGCTGATCGACGGCCTGGATACCGGCACCCGTCACCGCCCATTGTCTGCCGACCCAGAAGATATCGCGGTGCAAGGCCATGAACGATCGGTTCGCGTTGTCGGGTGGCCGGCAGGATAACCGGCCGCCCGATCTTCGCAACCAAACGTTTCTCCGTTTCAGATTGGCGGCACGCCTAGTCGCGTGCGACCACCTTCAGCCCGCCCATATAGGGCTGGAGCACGCTGGGGACCGCAATCGAGCCGTCCTCTTGCTGATAGGTCTCCATCACGGCGATCAACGCGCGGCCGAGCGCTGTGCCGGAGCCGTTGAGCGTGTGCACGAACCGCGGCTTGCCATCGGGGCCGCGCGAGCGCGCGTCCATCCGGCGGGCCTGGAAATCGCCGCAAACCGAGCAGCTTGAGATCTCGCGGAATGCCCCGCCGTCGCCCTGACCCGGCATCCAGACCTCGATGTCATAGGTTTTTTGCGACGAGAAACCCATATCCCCGGTGCACAGCGTCATCACGCGGTAATGCAGCTCGAGCCGTCGCAGCACTTCCTCGGCACAGGCGAGCATGCGCTCGTGCTCGTCCTTGCTCGTCTCCGGCGTCGTGATCGAGACCAGTTCGACCTTGGTGAACTGGTGCTGCCGGATCATGCCGCGGGTGTCGCGCCCTGCGGCGCCCGCCTCCGCGCGAAAACACGGCGTCAGCGCAGTCAGCCGCATCGGCAGCTGCTTTTCGTCGAGGATGGATTCTCGGACGAGATTGGTGAGCGCCACCTCCGCGGTCGGAATGATCCCGAGACGCTCGGTCCGGAGCCGCTCATGGTCGGGCGCGGCGAGCAATTCGCCCTTGATCGCCCAGAACTGGTCGTCCTCGAACTTCGGCAATTGTCCGGTGCCGAACATGATCTCGTTGCGCACGAGCAGCGGCGGATTGATCTCGGTATAGCCGTGCTCGTCAACGTGTAGATTCAGCATGAACTGGCCGAGCGCGCGTTCGAGCCGCGCCAGTCCCTTCTTCAACACGACGAAGCGCGCGCCGGAGAGCTTCGCTGCGGTCTCGAAATCCATGTCACCGAGCGCGGCGCCGAGATCGTCATGGGGTTTTGGCACGAACGCGTAGTTGCGCCTGTTGCCGAAGACATGGCGCTGCACATTGCCGTGCTCGTCGACACCATCGGGCACCTCGCCGAGCGGCAGATTGGGGATCGCCGCCAGCTCCTTGGCGAGCTCCTCGTCGGCAGCCTTCGCGGTCGCCTCGAGCTCCGGCATGGTGGTCTTGAGCTCGGCGACCTCCGCCATCAGCTTCGCCGCGCGCGCCTCGTCCTTCGTCTTCTTGGCATCGCCGATTTCCTTTGAGGCCGCATTGCGCCGCGCCTGCGCCTGCTCGGAAGCCAGGATCGCCGCACGCCGGGTCTCGTCGATCGCAAGCAGCGACGCCGACATCGGCTTCAGGCCGCGTCGTGCGAGGCCGGCGTCGAAGGCTTGCGGGTTGTCGCGGATCGATTTGATGTCGTGCATGGCCGTGGTCCTGGGGCTTGTTGCAACCCTGCAAATCCTGGATTTGCATTTATGCAAATGGCTGCTTCCCCTAGCACGGCTGTCATCGCCCGCGAAAGCGGGCGATCCAGTATTCCAGAAACATCACTGATTCCCCATAGGCCGCGGCGTACTGGATTCCCCGCTTTCGCGGGGAATGACACCGGAGTATGGGGCGCCCTACTCTGCCGGATTGGCCGGCGTCGATACGTCGGTGCCGCTAGAGGCTTGCGAAGCTGCAGCCTTCTTCTCCACAATTCCCACCGCGATGATCGAGCCCTCGTAGAGCGCGAGCAAGGGAATCGCGAGCGAGCACTGGCTGAGCACATCGGGCGGGGTCAGAACGGCCGCGATGACGAAGGCAACGACGATGAAATAGCGGCGCTTCTCGCGCAGCATTTTAGACGTGACGATGCCGATGCGCCCCAGCAGCGTCAGGATCACCGGAAGCTGGAAGGCGATGCCGAAGGCGAAGATCAGCGACATCATCAGCGACAGATATTCGCCGACCTTGGGCAGCAGCTGGATCTGCGCGGTCTCGTCACTGCCGGCCTGCTGCATGCCGAGCGAGAAGCGGACCAGCATGGGCAGCACGACGAAATAGACCAGTGCTGCGCCCAGCACGAAGAAGAACGGGGTCGCGACCAGATACGGCAGGAAGGCCTGCTTCTCGTGCTTGTAGAGTCCGGGAGCGACGAACTTATAGATTTGTGTCGCGACGATCGGGAACGAGATGAAGCCGGCGCCGAACAGCGCGAGCTTGAGCTGGGTGATGAAATATTCCAGCAGCGCGGTGTAGATGAATTTCGAGTTCTCGGGACCCGCGATCCACACGAACGGCCAGACCAGCACGTTGTAGATCTGCTTGGCGAAGAAGAAGCAGAAGATGAAGGCAATGCCGAAGCCGAGCAGCGCTTTGATCAGCCGCGAACGCAGCTCGATCAAATGGTCCATCAGGGGAGCTTTGCTGGCCTCGATATCGGCGGCGCTCATGACGCTTTGGCGTCCTTAATCGCCTCGGCCGGCGCAATGGCGAGCGGCTCGTTCACGGCCGCATGTGCCTCGGCTTCCACGAAGGTCTCCGGCGTCGGCGCTTCCGGCGTGGTGGGCGTCGTCAGCGCTTCGCTTGAAGTCGCCGACGGTTCGACAGCGGTGGAGATCGAGGTCTCGGCGGGCTTGTCCAGCGCATCGACGCGGAGCGCGTCGCTGACGTCTTTCTGGAGCGAGGTCATCAAATTGTTGCCGGCGAAGCCGGAAGCCGCTTCCTTGACCTCGTCGAAGCTCTTCTTGAGGTCGGCCATTTCGGCCTCGCGCATCGCTTCCTGGAATTGGCCCTGGAATTCGGCGGCCATCTTGCGCGCCTTGCCCATCCACTGCCCGACCATGCGCAGCACGCCCGGCAGCTCTTTCGGGCCGATGGCGATCAGGGCCACGACCCCGATCAGGACCAGTTCACTCCACCCGATGTCGAACATGAGGTCTTCCGTTCACGCCAGCCGCAGCCGGCCCAATCCCTCGCGCGCAGGATCGGGTCCGCTACCCGCGTCTCGCGTGCTCTCTGGCTCAGACGGCCTTGCTGCCGACGTCCGACCGTGCCGCGGTCGGCGCGGCATTGTTGTGCTCGATGGACTTGGCCGGCTCGGGCTTGTCGGCGACCTTGTCGTCGTCCTGCATGCCCTTCTTGAACGCCTTGATGCCCTGCGCCACGTCGCCCATCAGATCCGAGATCTTGCCGCGACCGAACAGCAGCAGGACCACTGCGATCACCAGGACCCAGTGCCAAATGCTGAGTGAACCCATCCTGCAACCCTCCAAACGCGCATGGCCGGGGACCGGCCGATCTTCACCGAAACCTAGGCTTGGCAGGTGTCAAAAACAAGGACCAAGGCAGCGCCAATTCGCTGTTGGCGCTACGTAATTTTGCTAGTGTTAACTGGTCGCAGGCGGCCGGTAAAAGGCCCGGACTTCAGTCCTCGCTGCCACCCCCGCCCCCCTCATGGCCGCCTTCCGGCGGCGTCTCGGGCTCGACCGCGGGCGCCAGCGCCAGATCAAGGTCCTCGCCCGGCTCCAGCGGATCCTCGTCTTCCCGCAAAGTCGGGTCATCCGACGGCGTCGGCACGCTGAATCCGGTCGGCAGGCGCGAATCCAGCAGGCCCGTGCCCTTCAGCTCCTCCAGGCCCGGCAAATCGCCGAGCTGTTCCAGAGTAAACTGCGACAGGAAGTCCTCGGTGGTTCCGAAGGTCAAGGGACGGCCCGGCGTCTTGCGACGACCGCGCGGCTTGATCCAGCCGGTTTCCAGCAGCACGTCCAGCGTGCCCTTCGAGGTGACGACGCCGCGGATCTCCTCGATCTCGGCGCGCGTCACCGGCTGGTGATAGGCGATGATCGCCAGCACTTCGATCGCGGCGCGCGACAGGCGGCGGGTCTCGGTGCTCTCGCGGGTCATCAGCCAGGCGAGATCGCCCGCGGTACGGAAGGTCCATTTGTTGGCGACCCGCACGAGATTCACGCCGCGCAGGGAGTAGTCGGCCTGCAACTGCTCGAGCGCGGCCTTCACGTCGACGCCCTCGGGCATGCGCTTGGCCAGCGTCGCGGTGTCCAGCGGTTCATTCGAAGCGAACAGCAGCGCTTCCAGCAGCCGCAATTCTTCGGGACGTGCCTGGGACTCGTTCTCCATCGGCTCGGCCTCTTCTACCCGCACTTCAGCCAGGCTTGCCATGGCAGATTCTCCTTGTTGCACTTAAGCGACCGGCGCATCGGGCGCAGGAGCTGCGTCCATGACCGGCTTGGGGCGCCCCTTCCGGAAATAGATGGGCGCAAACGCCTCTTTCTGATTCAGCTCGAGCTGACCTTCGCGCACCAGCTCGAGCGCAGCCGCGAAACTCGAGGCGAGCACCGTCGCGCGCTGCGTCGGATCGGCGACATGCTGAAGCAGAAAATCGTCGAGAACGCCCCAATCGTCTTGCTCGCTGATGCTGCCGACCAGCCGCTCCAGCGTGGCGCGCGCCTCGGCGAGCGACCACACCGTGCGCTTGGCCAGATGCACGCTCGCCAGCACGCGCGACTGGCGCTGCGCGGCATAGGCGGTGAGCAGGTCATAGAGCGTCGCGGTATATTTCGGATGCCTGATCTCGGCGATCTGCTCGGGCTCGCCGCGCGGGAAAATGTCGCGCAGCAATTGCTGCCGGTTCATCAGCCGGTTGGCGGCTTCACGAATGGCCTCCAGCCGGCGCAGCCGATTGGCGAGCGCCGTTGCCATCTGCTCGGCGCTCGGGCCTTCCGCACTCGGCGGCTCCGGCAGCAGCAGACGCGATTTCAAGAAGGCGAGCCATGCCGCCATCACGAGATAGTCGGCGGCGAGCTCGAGGCGGATCTTTCGCGCGGCTTCGATGAAGTGGAGATACTGGTCGGCGAGCGCCAGGATCGAGATCTTGGCGAGATCTACCTTCTGCTGCCGCGCCAGTGCGAGCAGCAGGTCGAGCGGACCTTCATAACCCTCGACGTCCACCACCAACGCCGGCTCACCCTCGGCGAGCTCTGCGGGCCGCCCGGTTTCAAACGATAGGATTTCTGCGGTCATGCCGATGCCGTGTTTGCCCGTGCGATCAATGCCTCCAGTTCGGCGCGCGCGGCCGCGCGATCGAACGGTTGCGGTCCTTTACGCGCAGCGAGCGCGGCGTTCGCCCGCTCCAGCGCCCTGCCCGCCAGTTCGGGTGTCTGGCCGGCGACCTCACGCATTTCCTCGATGTTGCCGTTGCAATGCAGGGCCATGTCGCAGCCGGCCGCAAAAATGGCGCGGGTCCGTTCGGCGATGTTGCCCGACAGCGCGTTCATCGACACGTCATCACTCATTAACAAACCCTGGAACCCGATTGCGCCGCGAATCACCTCAGCGATCATTGTCGCAGATGTCGTCGCCGGATGGGCGGGGTCGACCGCGCTAAACACAACATGTGCAGTCATGGCCATCGGCAAATCCGCCAAAGGCTTGAATGCCGCGAAGTCGGTGCGATCCAGTTCGTCGCGCGACGTGTCGACCGTCGGCAGATTGAAATGGGTATCGGCCGTAGCTCGGCCATGGCCGGGGATGTGCTTGAGCACCGGCAACACGCCACCCTGTTCCAGGCCCTCGGTGACCGCGCGGGCGATCGCGGCGACCTTTCCCGGTTCGGTGCCGTAAGCCCTGTTCCCGATGACGGCGTTGGCGCCAGCCACCGGCACGTCGGCCAGCGGCAAGCAATCCACGGTAATGCCGAGATCTGCGAGATCGCACGCGATCAGCCGGGCGCTGAGGCGCGCCGCGGTCAGCCCGAGCGCCGAATCAGTATCGTAGAGGCCTGCGAAAATAGCGCCCGGCGGATAGACCGGCCAATGCGGCGGCGTGAGGCGCTGCACCCGCCCACCCTCCTGATCGATCAGGACAGGGGCATCAGCGAAACCCGCAACCGCCCGCAATTCCGCAACGAGTGCAGCAACTTGAGCCGGCGTCTCGACATTGCGCTTGAAGAGGATGAAGCCCCACGGGCGTTCGCTGCGGATAAACTCCCGCTCGGCGGGGGTTAGTTCCGTTCCGGAAACGCCGGTAATGAAGGCCCGCGTGCTCATACGGCCGATTAACCCTGACCCGCGAGAGGGTCAAGGAAACGGCCGTTAATTCCTCTGGACGAAGCAGGCAGACAGGCCAGCGGATTTCAAACTGTTGCAGGCCTGGTTCGCCTCTTCGAGCGATCCGTACGGCCCAGCGAAGGCGCGGTAGACGATTCCCTTGCCCTTGTCGGTCAGGTCGACCCGCTTGACCACGGGTGCGCGGGAGCCAAGCACGCTGCCGTACTTGCTCTGAAGCACCCGGTACGAGGCGTGGGCGCTATCCTCGGTCTGCTGCGAGGAGACCTGCACGACGTAGCCGCCGCCACCGCTGCTCGCGGGCGCAATTTGCGTCGGATTGGTCGCAGCCATCCGCTGCGGTGGCTCCGCGGCCGGCGCCGATTGCGGCGCAAGCGAGAGCGGCTGATTGGCACTGGCATTGGCCGAGGTCGGCGGAGTGCGTGGTGCAGCTGGTGCCGCAACGGGCTTCGGGAGAGCTGTCGGCTTCGCGGCCGTGGCCGCTTGCGACGCGGTGGCGTCGGTCTGATCGCCCTTCACGGCCACGGTCCTGATCGCGCGCGGCGAATTGTTCGGCAGCGTGCCGTTGCTCGGATTCGGGCCCGCACTCGACAGCGGAATGCTGGACGGCGACACGCTCGCGACTGGCGGCGGGTTCGCGTTCTGGTTCAGCGCCGGGAACACCACGCGGGGACCTCCCGCCTTGGCGTTGACGTCGACAGGCGCCTCCTCGCGCGGGACGATCTTCTCGGCGCCATCTCCGGTGACCATGCGGTCCGGTACCTTGGCCGAGGAGTCCGACGGCGCCGGCACGATTTTGGTCGGCGTGTTGTCGGCCTTGATGATCGGCGGCTCGCCGCTGCGGGGCGAGCCCACATAGGTCTTGTAAGCGAACGCAGCGCCGGTCCCGACCACGGCAAGGGCCAGGATCGCCGCGACGGTCATCATGCCGCCGCGCTGCTTCTTCGGCTCGTCGAGATCGGCCTCGGGATAGTCGCTCTGGAACGCGTAAGGATCGTCGGGATAGGCGGGATCGCGCTGATAGTCCTGCTCGCCCGCCTCCAGCCGTCCGTAGAGCGCCTCGTCGTAGCGCGCCGGATCGGGCTGCTGGTGGGCTTGCTCCTGGTAAGCCTGATCGGGCTGCTGATATGCCTGATCCTGATAGGCCTGCCCCTGATGGGTGCGAGCTTGATAGGCCTGATCCGGATAGGCCTGCGGCTGATGGGTGCGAGCTTGATAGGCCTGATCCGGATAGGCCTGCGGCTGACGATAATCAGGTTCAGGCTCGGGCGCAGTCGGCTGGGCTGAATAACGATGCAGTGGATGAACCGGGTTTACGGAAGCGGGATAGGCAGGCTCAGCTGGCACCGTCTGCGGCTGCACATTGGCGCGCCGCATCCATGAGGGTGGCCCGGGCGGCGGCGGGGCCTGCTCGGCATAGTCCTGCTGGCCATCGTCCTGGCGATAGTCGTCGTCCTGATAGCTCTGGGCAGGCGCAGGTGCTGCAGGCGGGTGCACGCTCGGCCGCCCTTGCGCTGCGAACGGATCGGTCTGCCCGATCAGGCGGGCAAGTTCGGCCAAGGGATCACCGCTCTCCGCCCTCCCATGCTGATCGCCACCGCGATAGTCATCGGAAGGAAACGGTCTGTCCTGATATCGTTCGGCCATCGTGATGATGCGTCCCTTCGGGAAAGCCGCGCGCCCCTCGACCAAGGCGCGGCTTTCGACCCACAAGGCTTTCAACCAAGTCTAAGCGATCCGGCTTCTGCCGGTTACCCCCGAAATCCCTTAAGTAGTTCGCCCCAAACTACCGCATCTCGTCCGGAGCATGGACGCCGAGGATGGCGAGGCCCGATGCCAGGACAGAGACGACGCCCTGGACCATGGCCAGCCGCGCCTTCGTTAGATCTGCATCATTATTGATAATGAAGCGTAAATAGGGCAAATCGCGCCCCTTCGTCCAAAGTGCATGAAATTCGCTGGCTAAATCATAGAGATAGAAGGCAATTCGGTGCGGCTCGTGGGCGGTTGCGGCCGCTTCCAGCATGCGCGGAAATATTGCGAGCCGCTTAAGAAGGTCGAGTTCAGCCGGGTCCGACAGCCGTTCCACCGCCGACTCACCCAGCCAGGCGATGCGCTTTTCCGTTTCCTCCGGGAGTTCCGGGAACACCTCGGCCCGGGCGTTGCGGAAGATCGAGTGGCCGCGGGCGTGGCCGTACTGCACGTAGAACACCGGGTTGTCGCGCGACTGTTCCATGACCTTGGCAAGGTCGAAGTCGAGCACCGCGTCGTTCTTGCGGTAGAGCATCATGAAGCGGACGGCGTCCTGGCCGACTTCATCCACCACCTCACGCAAGGTGACGAAGTCCCCGCTCCGCTTGGACATTTTCACCGGCTCGCCGTTGCGCAGCAACTTCACCAGTTGGACGATCTTGACGTCGAGCGCCCCCTTGCCGGAGGTGGTCGCCTTCACCGCCGCCTGCATGCGCTTGATGTAGCCGCCATGGTCGGCGCCCCAGACGTCGATCATCTCCGCGAAACCACGATCGAACTTGTTCTTGTGGTAGGCGATGTCGGCGGCGAAGTAGGTGTAGGAATTATCCGACTTGATCAGCGGGCGATCGACGTCGTCGCCATAGGCGGTCGCCTTGAACAGCAACTGCTCGCGATCTTCCCAATCCTCGGTCGGAGCCCCCTTTGGGGGCGGCAGACGGCCCTGGTAGACGTCGCCCTTGGCGCGCAGGAAATCGATGGTCTCGGCGACCTTGTTGTTGCCGGCGTTCTGTAGCGAGCGCTCGGAGAAGAACACGTCGTGGCGGATGTTGAGCGCGGCGAGATCATCCTTGATCTCGTCCATCATCATCGCGATCGCCTTGGCGCGCACCGTCGGTAGCCACGCGCCCTCGCTCACGGCGAGGAGCTTGTCGCCGTGCTCCTGCGCCAGCGCCTGCCCGACCGGCTTCAGATAGTCGCCGGGATAGAGGCCTTCCGGCATCGCGCCGATGTCTTCGCCGAGCGCCTCGCGATACCGGAGGAACGCGGAGCGGGCGAGCACGTCGACCTGCGCGCCGGCGTCGTTGATGTAATATTCGCGCGTGACGTCACGGCCTGCGAATTCAAGCAGGCTCGCCAGCGCATCGCCGAACACGGCGCCGCGGCAATGGCCGACATGCATCGGTCCGGTGGGGTTGGCGGAGACATATTCGACGTTGACCTTGGAGCCGCCGCGGACGCGGCCGTAATCGGCGCCCTCGCGCAGCACGGTCCGTAGCGCCTCGGCCCATGCGGCCGGCTCCAGCGTCAGGTTGATGAAGCCTGGACCTGCGACGTCGACCTTGGCGATCAACGGGTCCGCGCGCAGCCGTTCGGCGATCTGCTCGGCGAGGTCGCGCGGCTTTGCCTTTGCCTCTTTCGCAAGCACCATGGCTGCGTTGGTCGCCATGTCGCCATGGGAAGCATCGCGCGGCGGCTCGACCACCACGCGCGAGAAATCGATGCCCTCGGGCCAGTTGGCTTCCGCCGCGAGCGCGCGGCAGACCGCGTGCACGCGTGCGAGCACGTCGGCGAACAGGTGCAGTGCTGAGGATGTGTCGGGCATGGGCGCCGCCTAACGCAAATCCGGGGTCGAGTCAAAGAGCCGCTGGTGCTCGGTCAGGGCGAAACGGTCGGTCATTCCGGCAATGAAATTCCCGATCCGGCGGGCCCGGTCGCCCTCATTGTCCGCCTCCGCCCCGACCAGCCATTCCGGCGGCAGCTCGCCGGGCGAGGTGAGGTATTTTGCGAACAGGTCGAACAGGATCTGTTCCGCCTCGCCCATCACCCGCATGACCCGCTTGTGGCGGTACATGTGCTGATAGAGAAAGCGCTTGATGGCGGCCTCCTCCTCGGCGACCGCGGCGGGGAATGCGATCAATGCCCGGCTCTGCTGGCGCACGTCCTGTGCGGATTGCGGTTTCACGACGGCAAGGTTTATCTGGGCCTCGGCGAACACGGCACCGATCAAGTGTGAGATCAGCTCGCGCACCAGCTCGGCGCCGCGCCTGACGTCTTCGAGATCGGGGTAATGCGCAGAAGTCTCGGCGATGATCTCCGCGGTCAGCGGCATCACCTTGAGGTCGTCGAGGTGAAACAGGCCGGCGCGCAGACCGTCGTCGATATCGTGGGCATCATAGGCGATGTCGTCCGCGATCGCGGCGACCTGTGCCTCCAGCGAGGCGAAACTCCACAATTCGAGATCATAGATCTTGATGTAGTCGGCGATGCCGACGGGAACGCCGCGCTCGCGATAACGCCCGGCCGGCGCACCGCTGCGATCGGTCAGCGGGCCGTTGTGCTTGACGATGCCCTCCAGCGCTTCCCAGGTCAGGTTGAGCCCGTCGAATTCGGGATAGCGCTGTTCCAGGGCCGCAACGACGCGGAGCGTCTGGGCGTTGTGATCGAAGCCGCCAAAATCCTTCAGGCAGGCGTCCAGCGCCCGCTCGCCGGCGTGCCCGAACGGCGGATGGCCGAGATCGTGGGCGAGCGCCAGGGTTTCCGTGAGGTCCTCGTCCAGCCCGAGCTGCCGGGCCAGCGCGCGGGCGATCTGCGCCACCTCCAGCGAATGGGTCAGCCGGGTGCGGTAGTGGTCGCCCTCGTGGAAGACGAACACCTGGGTCTTGTATTTCAGCCGGCGGAACGCGGTGGAATGGATCACCCGGTCGCAATCCCGTCGAAACGGGCTGCGGGTCCGGCTTGGCGGTTCCGCGACCAATCGGCCGCGACTGCGCTCCGGATCGCAGGCATAGGGCGCGTGGGGGGCAGCCATTCCGACGGACACGGCGAATTTAGTCTCTATCCATTTGATTCTGCGTATGGTGGCACTTAACTATGCCGGACGCGGGATACCAACTGAATAGGGCACGTGACCTTCAGGTGACCTTGGTGTGACCGCGGGCCTATCGGAGACGAACGATGACGACTGACGTGACCATCAGTGACAAGGCCGCACGCCGGATTGGGGAGATCCTCAAGGGCGAAGGGTCTGGCGCGATGCTGCGGATCTCGGTCGAGGGCGGAGGCTGTTCCGGCTTCCAGTACAAGTTCGACATTGACCGTGCCCGCACTGACGACGATCTCGTGATCGAGCAGGACAATGCGGTGGTGCTGGTCGATTCCGCCTCGCAGCCGTTCCTGGCGGGGTCGCAGGTCGATTTCGTCGACGATCTGATCGGCGCCTCGTTCCGCGTCAACAATCCGAACGCCACGGCGTCCTGCGGCTGCGGGACCAGCTTCTCGATCTGACGTCGCCGGCTAGGCGCCGGTCATCTGCCTTTCCTCGTCCGTCCACTCCACGTCGACCGACATGAGCTCCGGCTGAAGTGGTGCGTCTCCCGCCATCACATGTCCATCGAGCGCGCGCAGCAGCGCCGCCAGCAGCGCGGGTTTGCGTAGCGGCTTGGCCAGGAAGTCCGACATGCCGGCCTCGCGGCAGATCTTGACGTCCTCGGGGAAGGCATTGGCGGTGAGCGCGATGATCGGCAAGGATTCGAATCGGCCACCTTGCGCACGGATCGCCCGGGTTGCGGCAAGGCCGTCCATGTCGGGCATCCGCACGTCCATCAGCACGAGATCGTAGTCTTCCTCCGAGGCCGCCGCGACGGCCTCGACGCCGTCGGTGACGACGCGCAGCTCGACGTCGAAGGCCCCTAACATCTTGCTCACGACCATGCGGTTGACGGCGTCGTCCTCGGCGACCAGCACCCTCAGCGGTCGGTCGAGACTCGCGATACGCGCCTTGAGGTAGTCGGCTTCGTCGCGGTCGGCAATGTAGTCGGATGCCTGCTCCTGGCTCCAGGGCAGCACCAGCGTGAAGCTGAATGTCGAGCCCTCGCCCGGCGTCGAGGTGACGCCGATGGTGCCGCCCATCTGTTCGATGATGCGCCGGGAGATCGCAAGCCCAAGCCCGGTCCCGCCGAAGCGGCGGCTGATCGAGGCGTCGGCCTGCGCGAAGTCGGAGAAGAGCTGGCCAAGCTTCTCGGGGGCGATGCCGATACCGCTGTCGGTCACGCTCCATTCGACGGTGGCGAGCAGATCGCGGCGGGCCTGACAGACGGCTGCGATCGTGACTTCGCCTTGGTCGGTGAACTTCACCGCGTTGGATGCGAGGTTGAGCAGGACCTGGCGGATACGCGCGACATCGCCGCGCAGCGTCGGCGGCAGGTTCGGATCGAGCTTGACCTTGACCGCGAGCCCCTTGCTCTTGGCACTCGCGCGCACGACGGTCGCCAATGTCTCTACCAGCGCCTGCGGCGCGAAGTCGATCACCTCGAACGCGAAGCGTCCAGCCTCGAGCTTGGAGAGGTCCAGGATGTCGTTGAGGATGCGCTGGAGATTGTCGCCGGACTCGCGGATCGTGGTGACGGCCTCGTGCTGCTCCGGATCGAGTTTTGTCTCCAGCAGCATGCTGGCAAGCCCGAGCACGCCGTTCATCGGCGTGCGGATCTCGTGGCTCATCACCGCGAGGAAATCCGATTTGGCGCGGCTCTCGGCCTCGGCCTTTTCCGCGCGCCAGCGCTCGGTCACGTCGCGGCCGAAGCCGCGATAGCCGAGGAATTGACCGTCGCGGTCGTAGGCCGGCTTCGCGGTGAGCGACCACAGCCGCGCCTCGCCGCCGGCGACGACCTTGAGGTTCATCTCGTGCAGCGGTTCGGCGTGCTCCATCAGGCCGACGACATTGTAGGCCGCGCTCTTGTCTTCGGGGCACAGCATGTCGAGCACGTCGGCGAAATGCGAGCCCTTCAGCAAGGCCAGTGGCAGCTGTGCGACCGCGGCGAAGCGCTCGGGCACGTCGACCAAATGCCCTTCGGCGTCGGTCTGCCACAGCCAGTCGCTGGCGTTCTCCTGAAAATCTTTCAGCAATAGTGAGATGATCTCGGTCTTGCGCTCGAGCTCAAGCTGGGCCTTGAGATTGCCAAGGAACAGATTGCCTTGCGAGACGATGTTGCGCGCCATGAAGAACGCGAACAGCAGCAGGAACACCGCGGTCACGAGGTAAGGCCCGGCGCCGCACAACAGCAACGCCCCGGCGCAGGCGATCGTGGTCGTCGCGAGATAGACGAGGCCCGCGCGCGGGAAGGTCGAGAGCGTGAAGGCACCGCCGGACATCATGCCGACCATCAGGCAGGCGAGAATGAGCTGGCTGGTCGGCTCGATTCGGCTGAAGAGCGCGACCGGCAGCGTGCCCCAGATTGCGGCGAGGAAGAACGCCTGCCGCAACATCTGCCGCGCGGCGCGGGGTGAGGCTTCCTGAGGCGGGCTTTGGTGGGAGCGCCGCCACGCGCGCACCGCGAGCGAGGCGGCGGTCGCGAGGGTCATGCCCCAGATCGCGAGAAAGTCGTTCCAGCCACGACCCCAGAACAAAATCAGCACCACCGCGACGTTGAGCATAGTGACGGCCATCGTCACCGGGATCAGGCGTATCACCGCGTCGATCTGCTTGGCACGGATGCGGCTCAGCTCGCGCTCGCTGAGACCGGCGGTCAGGCCGTCCTCGATCTCGTAGCCGCCGAGCCAGTACAGGAACGCGCCGATCAACCCGTCGCGGGGCTCGGTTCGCTTCATGGCTTTGTTCGGCCGTCCCATTCGAAAAACCTTTTCACGATCAATGGCCCGGGCCCGACTTAAGCCGGGTTAATTTTGTGGGAGATTTCGCAGCGTCCTTGACGGGCGCGTTTGCATTTTGTTCTAACCATGGCCCCTGCCCGGAGCCGCCAAGATGCCCATCAGAATAGCCACCTGGAACGTGAACTCGGTCCGGCAGCGCATCGATCTCCTCCTGACCTGGCTGAAGGAGTGCCAGCCGGACATCGTCTGCCTCCAGGAGATCAAATGCGTCGACGACGCCTTCCCGCGGCTGGAGATCGAGGCGCTCGGCTACAACGTGGTCACCCACGGGCAGAAGACGTTCAACGGTGTCGCCCTGCTCTCCAAGCTCCGGTTCGACGAGACCAAGTCGGGGCTGGCCGGCGACGACGAGGATGCGCATGCCCGCTTCCTCGAAGGCGTGGTGACGCTCAAGTCCGGCGTGCTGCGCATCGCCTGCCTCTATCTGCCCAATGGCAACCCGGTCGGGACCGAGAAATATCCCTACAAGCTCAAATGGATGTCGCGGCTTCTTGAGTATTCGAAGGAGCGCCTCAAGACCGAGGAGCCGCTGATCCTCGCAGGCGACTTCAACGTCATCCCGCATGCCCGGGACGTCCATAATCCCGCCGCCTGGACCGAGGACGCCCTGTTCAAGGCCGAGACGCGGGAAAGTTTTCAGTCCCTGCTCGGCCTCGGCCTGACCGATGCGCTTCGGGCCGTCACCGACGAGCCCGGGCTCTACACGTTCTGGGACTACCAGGCCGGCGCCTGGCAGAAGAACCACGGCCTGCGGATCGACCACCTTCTGCTGTCGCCACAGGCCAGCGACCGGCTCGCCAATGTCGGCATCGACAGCTATGTGCGCAGCTGGGAGAAGCCGTCGGACCACGTGCCGGTGTGGGCGGATCTCGATCTTGAGGCGGCGTGAGGCCGCCTCAACCCATCACTCCCGTCGACCCTGCACCCATTGCTCCAGCATCTGCAGGCACATGGCGCGATCGTCGTCGGAGGCCTTTGCGAAGGCGCGGTTGTAGTTTTCCTTGATCCAGGTCTCGTCGCTGCCTGCGCTGTCGCGCGCCAGCGTCAGCCACATCAGGCCGCGGGCGGCCTGCCGCGGCAGGCGGTCGCCGTTGAACAGCATCTGGCCGAGCAGCGCCTGGGCCTCGTGCTGGCCCTTCTGCGCGGCGAGTCCAAGCCAGCGCGCGCCGTAGCGGAAATCCTCGCGCGAAGCGTCCGGCGTCTTCAGGTACAGGCGGGCGAGATCGTATTGCGCATCCGCATTGCCGAAATAGGACGCGGCATAGGAAAACATCTCCCGCGCCCGCTCCTGGTCCGGCTTGACCTTCGAATTCGGGATGCCGCTGAGATAATAGCGGCCGAGCGCCACAAAGGCGTTGGCGACGATCTGCGCCTGCGGCGCGGACGGGCTGTCTTCGGCGTGCGCGTTGGCGATGCGGGTGAAATACTCGAACGCACGCACATCGTCCTGGGCGACGCCGTCGCCATTGGCGTACATGCGGCCGAGCTTCCACTGCGCGATGGGGTGGCCACCCTCCGCGGCATATTGCAGGGCGCTGAGCGAGGTTTCCTGGGGCACGACTGGCGGTACATTGCGCACCTTGCCTGCTGCGCCCGGCAAGGTCGTGACCACCGGGATGGTCGCATCCTTCTGGCTGACGGGTGCGCCGTCAAAGGCGAGAGCCGGCGCGGCCAGCGCGGCAGCCCCCAACACAAACGCAACGATGGTACGCCTAGATGTCCGCATAGCACTGTTTCTCGTGCGCGCCGCCCGGATGGGTCACTGCCCCACCGACCGCTGGTCCAACCTGCTGAGCATATTTCCAGAGCGCGCCCGTCGTGTGGTTAGTCGCGCGAGCGGTCCATTTGGTCTTGCGTTGGGCAAGCTCCTGGTCGCTCAATTTTACGTTAAGGGTACCGGCGACCGCGTCGATTTCGATGATATCGCCGTCCTCCAGCAACCCGATCGGGCCGCCGATGGCGGCTTCCGGCCCGACATGGCCGATGCAGAAGCCGCGGGTGGCGCCGGAGAAGCGGCCGTCGGTGATGAGCGCGATCTTGCCGCCCATGCCCTGGCCGGTCAGCGCCGCGGTGGTCTGGAGCATTTCCCGCATGCCGGGACCGCCCTTCGGCCCCTCGTAGCGGATCACGATGACTTCGCCTTCGCGGTAGGTGCGCTTATGGACGGCCTCGAAAGCATCCTCCTCACGGTCGAAGCACCTGGCCGGACCGGTGAACCTGAGGTTGGACATTCCCGCGACTTTCACGATCGCACCTTCTGGCGCCAGATTGCCCTTCAGACCGACCACACCGCCGGTGACGGTGATGGGCTTGTCTGCCGGGTGCACCACGTCCTGGTGCGGATTCCACTTCACGCTTTTGAGGTTTTCGGCGATCGTTCGACCGGTGACGGTCATGCAGTCACCGTGGAGAAATCCGTTGTCGAGCAGCGTCTTCATCAGAAGCGGTATGCCACCTACTTCAAACATGTCTTTGGCGACATAACGGCCGCCTGGCTTCAAATCCGCGACGTACGGTGTCTTTTTGAAGATTTCGGCGACGTCGAACAGGTCGAACTTGATGCCGCACTCGTGCGCGATTGCCGGCAGGTGCAGTGCAGCATTAGTCGAGCCACCGGACGCGGCGACCACGGCGGCGGCATTCTCCAGCGCCTTGAGGGTGACGATGTCGCGTGGCCGGATGTTTTGGGCGATCAGCTCCATGACCTGCTCGCCCGCGGTCATGCAGAAGGCGTCGCGAATTTCATAGGGTGCCGGAGCACCGGCCGAGTACGGCAAGGCCAGCCCGATCGCCTCGGAGACGGTCGCCATCGTGTTGGCGGTGAACTGCGCGCCGCAGGCACCCGCCGAGGGGCACGCCACGCGCTCGATCTCGTCGAGGTCCTCGTCCGACATTGCGCCGACCGAGTGCTTGCCGACGGCTTCGAACATGTCCTGCACGGTCACCTGCTGGCCCCGGAAATTGCCGGGCAGGATCGAGCCGCCATAGATGAAGATCGAGGGCACGTTGAGACGGACCATCGCCATCATCATGCCCGGCAGCGACTTGTCGCAGCCGGCCAGGCCAACGAGAGCGTCATAGGCGTGGCCGCGGATCGTCAGTTCGACGGAATCGGCGATGCATTCGCGCGACGGCAGCGAGGAGCGCATGCCGTCATGCCCCATCGCGATGCCGTCGGTCACGGTGATGGTGCAGAACTCGCGCGGCGTGCCGCCGGCGGCTGCGACGCCCTTCTTCACCGCCTGCGCCTGGCGCATCAGGGAGATGTTGCAGGGCGCGGCCTCGTTCCAGCACGAGGCGACGCCGACGAAGGGCTGGTGGATCTGGTCGGTGGTCAGACCCATGGCGTAGAGGTAGGAGCGATGGGGCGCGCGCGCAGGACCTTCCGTCACGTGACGGCTCGGCAGCCTCTGCTTGATGTTGCTCTTCGCGTCCATCGCAAACCAGTTTCCCCGGCCAACCCTTTCAGACCCGAAAAATCAGAGCCAAGATTTGAATCGACCTTGGGGATTTCCGTCGTCTTCCAGGATCACCGCTGCCGCTAAAATATTCGAGTGATTTTATTCATGTTCGGGTGTGGCCAAAAAGCGGCGTCGATGCGAACGGACAGAGAAGATGGTTAAATCCGTGACGGGTGTTGCACGGACGGCACAATCGTGGCCGTGAGGACACGATCGAGCTTACTGCGATACCCCCGGCGGGAGGACAATCCACAACTTCAAGTTTCCGGTGCGTGCCTGCGTTGCAACTTCGGCGCGACCACGAGGCGCAGCCAAGGTGAGTCGGCGCCTTCATCTCCCCGCCTGTCCGGACGCGCTGCAAGGGCGCTGCGTCCAGGCCACAGATCGAAGTGTTGTGCACACTCTCTCCACATCGTCTTTGCGAGCGGAGCGACTTGTCCGCCGAAGCTTTAGCGAAGGCGGAAGCAATCCAGAATCCTCCGCGGAAAGACTCTGGATCGCTTCGCTGCGCTCGCAATGACGGAGCAAGGGGCAGCAATCGCCATCCGCCAATGCAGATTCAACTTGCAGACACCCTTCGCGTTCTCGCGGCTGATTCCGCCCGAGCTTTGCTTCGTCGCTTCACCCTCTTGTCCAAGAGGGCGCAGGGAAGGCCGGGTGCCGGCTGGCACCCGCGGTCCGCTGCGCGAAAATGTAGCGCAAGGAAAACCGCACAGCAGCATACAGGTGTAGCCAATCACTCGGCCTTCCCTGCGCGATGGTTGGACGGCTTATGCCGTGCTCTCCCGGGAGCCGAATTCTCTCTGGCCTCCCTCGCCCTCGCAGAAGTCACCGGCACCGCGCCGGTTGACGCGACTGCCGCATCCGCAAGAGCTTGACCGTAGCAACGACGGCCAGGACCACACGGTTTTGCCGTACGCACGGCTCGCCATTTCGCCGCAGTTTTTCCAGCCCTGTCGACGGAGCCGGAAACTTACAGACGAGACGAAGCCTAGCAGCGCCGCTCGTCGGAACGCAGCCTTGGGCTCACGGAGAGCAATCCGCCCTGCCCATAGCCACTCGCACCGAACGCTGCCGCGTCCACCGCAAGCCCGGCTCGCGAACATGACGACCACAAGATCGCCCCTCAAGGATGAGCCGGGATGCGCGACACATACGCCGTTTCCGAATTTCGGTAAAGCGGAATATTTTGGATGCCCCGGCTTGACACGGACATGTCGGGAAATGATCAAGTGTTTTGCCCGACAGGCAACCGCGACGGCATCGTGCACTTCAAGGCGCTATCCGGGATCAGGCGGGCCCGCATCCTGGCTGCAGGATCACGCAGTCCGGCGCGGCACTGCCGCTGCACGTCATCTCACAGCCGCTGACCAGCGCGGCCATGGTCGCTTCCAGTGTCCGCAACTCCGCAATTTTCTTCCTGATCGATCCGAGATGCTTCTCTGCAAATGTCTTCGTATCGCTGCAGGGCAAGCGCCGCTGAACCGATGCGAGGATGTCGCGCGTCTCGTCGATGGAGAAGTCGAGCTCACGGCAATGCCTGACAAGGCTGAGCGCCCTGAGAGCGTCGCTGCCGTAGATGCGCTGGCCGCCCTGGCGCGCCGGCGGCGTCAGAAGACCGATGCTCTCGTAGTAGCGGATGGTGGGAACCGAAATGCCGGCCGTCTTGGCGAGGACGCCAATTCTCATGGAGCTCTCACTTTTCGCTTGAACCTCAAGTGGCTTGAGGGCGTAGCGATCCGGTCCGTGGCGCACAAGCATGAGGAGAATCACATGAGCGTTATAGGACCGTCCTGCAGCCTTTCGTCCGAGACGTCGCCAGGATGCGGCTGCGGAGCCCAGACCGAACCAAGGGTCGAACCAGGCGGCGGCAAGGCCGCCGGCACGGCGCTCGCAACCGCGGTTGTCGCGGCAGCCTGCACGGCGTGCTGTGTGCTGCCGTTCACCCTACCCGCTGTCGTGCTCGCCAGCGTGGGCAGCCTGATCGCGGTGCTCGACCATGCGCACGGGCTGATGACGAAACTGTCCATCGCCGTCGTGGTCTGCGCCTGGGTCTGGATCGTCTGTCGATCGCGGACGCGCGGCTTGAAAATCCGATCGTCCGTGCTGGCTGCAATGTGCGCCGCGACCGTTCTGACCGCGACGGCCGCGCTGTGGCCGGTGATGGGGCCCGCCGTCTTCCACACCCGCGGTGTCGCCAAGAAGCCGAAGCCTCCGGCCGGCTGATGGACGCAATCACAATCTTCGGACTGCGATCAGTGCGATGCTGCTGTTTACGCGCTCGAGCCGCGCGGACCGCATTTCGTGCTGGCCTTCGCGGCAGCCTGCGCGCTCAGCGGGGTCTATGGCTTTCTCCAGGGCGCCTGGCCGTTCGGGTTTGTCGAGACGGTTTGGACAGCGGTCGCCTTGCAGCGCTGGGCAAAGGTCCGGTTATCGGCCTGACCGGACTTCAGTGCCTTGGTTGGCGCTCAGGCGTTCCGCATCGCGCGCCCGAACGGATCGGCCAGACGGACGATCTCACAGGCGGCGACGAGGCCGGCGAGCCAGATGGCGCTGGTCAGCCCGATCCGTGTCACGATGGCGGCGGTGAAGGCGCCCTCGCCGCCCAGGACCGGCGTCGCGGCAAGCAGCGCGAACTCATAGACCGCGTAGGCGGCAACGAATGCAATCGCAAGCATCAGCGGCGTGCGGCCTTGCGGCAGCCTACGGAGGACCGTCGATGCTGCTGCGGTCGATAGCAGCGCAGCAGCGCCGATGACGAAGCCCCAGGCGATAGTGCTGGGGTCGATCGGATAGTGCAGCGCGCCGAAGCCGATGCCCTGGTTCACCAGCCAGGCGCCCGTGACGACGAGCAGCGCCGGACGCAGCGGCAGCATGGCGGCGGCGACAACCGCGCAAGCCGCAAACGGCGTGGCACAGGCGAATGCAAAGCTTGCCAGCGCGCATGACACGATCAGCAGCGCGAAGCCGAACAGCGGCGCAAGGCGCGCCGCGACCGGGTTAAGGCGGAAACGGTCGCCGAGGGGCGGCAGGATTGGACGGGGCATGGATGAACTCATGCCGACGATCCTAGCACATTTGCACCTGCTTGGATCACCTCCCGCGGCAGTTCCAACTGCCTCATCAGAGGTCCCGACGGATGGTGACGCGCGCCCTCTTGCCCTCAGCTGGCTGCGCTCGGCCTCTTCTCCTTAAACGGCGGGCTACGCTCGCCCTCTTGGGCGCTGGGCCTGAGCCCAGGCCGCGGTGACGTCGCGCGGCGGGACGTCGACGCGCCGGATCGGCGTCAACTCGCCGGAGGCGGAGATGATCGCGGTCTCCTCGCGGCGGCAGCGCGGGCAAACGAAGCGGACCTCGTTCGGCGAAGCCGACCAGCTCGAACGTCTTACATTGGCGGCCATCGGCCAGGCTGCGCAGTGAGAGCATGACACCAGGAACCGACCGGGATCGAGCATACCCATTCCAAAGGACTCCGCGTCCTGCCATCCTTTCAATGATTGATCCATGTGAATCGTTCCGGTGCCAAAACACCGTCGAGACACCGTCGGCCCCGAACCAGGAGGCGGAGCCGCTCAGCGGGCGCCCTTGAGCGTGCACGACGTGCTGCAGGTGACCGTGTTGCCGTGGTCGCACGCCTTGCAGGCGGCAACGCACTGGGTCATGTCGCGGGGATTGAAGGAGGTAAAGTTCCGCATCGCGCACACCGGGGTCGAGCCGGTGATCTCCTGCTCCTGGTTGCAGGCTGCCGTCATGAGTCCAAACATGATGACCGCAAGGAGGCGCATGGGATCGCCCTGTGAGGCACGACAAAACAATCTCGCGAGGCGCGCTGCACCGCAGCGGGCGCCGGCATTTCCACTGCGGAAAATCGCCGCAGGCGTCCCCGCATCTGCATTGAGGATGCGCGCCAAGTGTTAAGAACGGATTGCCGGCGTCAGGCCGCAGCTTGGCTCGCTATGGCCTGCCGCATGTCCACCGCCAGCTGGCGATACCGCTCCGAGAGCTTCAGATAAAACTCACGCTTGGTGCTGTCGGTGGCGAGCCTGGCGATCAGCTCGCATTCGGCGGTGAGCGTCTCGAACCGTTCGAGCCTGTTCTCAAGTTCTGTCATCGGCGTGTCCCCATCAAACGCCTCAAGGACACCAAACCTAAGCCCGGGAAATAGGTCACTGCGAACATCGTTATCGAGTAGAATCAATTTTTCCCGCGCGGCCGACTATTTCTGCTCCAACCGCCAGGCGCCGTCCCAGCCCTCGTCCGGCGGATGGGCCTCGAACCGCGTGATACGAGCAAGCATTGCCCGCGAGGGGCCGTCGCCTGGGACGGCTTCAAGTGCCGCGTTGAAGCCGGCGCGGGCCTCGTCGAAGAGGCGGGCGCGATAGGCGGCGAGGCCTTCGGCGTAGTGAGAACGCAGGCTCTCATGCGCGGCCGTGAGTGCGCCTGCCCGGCCCATCACCTCGAAGATCGTTTGCGGCGCGCTCTGGCCGGCGACCGCAAGACGGTCGACCTCGCGCAATCCGAGGTGCGAGCCGATCGCGTCCGCCGTCGCCTGCGAGATCAGGATACGGGTGCCATAGGTCTTGTTGACGGCCTCCAGTCGTGAGGCGAGGTTCACGGCGTCGCCCATCACGGTGAAGCTCATCATCAGCTCGGAGCCGATGCTGCCGGTCAGGACCTCGCCGGTGGCGATGCCGATCCGCAGATCGCAAAGCCCGGGCATGGCGCGGATGCCGAGCAGATCCGGCAATTGCTTCTGCAGCGCGGGCACCTGATCGGCCATTTCGATCGCAGCAAGGCCTGCGAGCAGCGCCGGCTCTTCCTCCTCGATGAAGGGAGGGCCCCAATAGGCCATGATGGCGTCGCCGATATATTTCTCGATGATGCCGCGGTTGCTCCTGATCGGACCGGACATGACGGTAAAATAGTGGTTCATCACCTTGACCAGGCCGCGCGGGGTCATGCCCTCGCTCATCGCGGTGAAGCCGCTCATGTCTCAGAACATGATGGTCATCACCCGGCGCTGGCCGTCGACGGCGACCTCCGGCCGGTCAATCAGCCCCTGCACCACCTTGGGATCGATGTAGCGGCCAAAGGTCTCGCGGATGCGCTCGTTCTGGCGCAATTGCTCGACCATGCGATTGAAGGCGGAGGCGAGTTCGCCAATCTCGTCCTGCGTCGAGACACTGATGGTCTTGTCGAAGCGGCCCGCCTCGACTTCGCGGGTGCCGGCCAGCAAGAGCCGGACCGGTCGCGTGATCCCGGTGGAGACCATGATCGCAAAGGCAAGTCCGACGATCGCCGCGAGGATGGTCACGATGCCCGAGACGATGATCGCCTGGCGCTGATGGCGGATCACCTGCGCGGTGCTCACGAACACCTGCGAGAGCATCTCGGCGCGGATCGCATCGATCCGCTGGGTGAAGAGATCGCGGAGCGCGTCCACATGGACGAGCACGTCGCGCGTGGCCGCAAAGTCCTTGGCATCGAGCAGCCGGAGCAGCTTGGCGTCCTCCTCGTCGAGTTCGCGGCGAAGCTCCTTGACTGCATTCTCGATGCGCGTCTCGATCCGGGCGAGTGCCGCGTTGTCCGACGGTGTGCTCTCATCGTCGATGATCGCGTTGATCAGCTTTCGCGCGGCTTCGGCCTCCTGCTCGACCTGGGCGTCCGTTTCCCTGAAGATCTTCAGCCGCGCCGCAAAGCCCTCCTCGTCCGGCGGCGTTTGCATTTTGGCGATCACCATGCGCCGCATCGCCAGCGCCCGCTCCAGCGAACGCACATTGGACCGCGCCAGGTGGCCGTAAGCCGGAATATACCGCGCGGTCAGCTCATCCAGAAGATGGCCGACGCGGCTGGACATCACCATCGACAGGATCGCGGTGACGACCATCAGGATGATGAGGCCGAGCGCAATCCCGACGATCTTGCGCCGGATCGACTGGTTGAAAATCGGCATGGGCGCGGGACAATGGGCTGAAGGGGAAAGGCTTTGGAACCCAATACAACGGATTTGCCGCCGGGAATACGCGCAATTTGGCCGCTTCGAGGCGTCCTGAACCGCCGCAACCGTCGCGCGAGCCGTATTCGTTAATGAAGGTTAAGAGACCCGCTCGCCCCGCCGTTGCACAGGTTCCCTGGCTCCATCCGTATTTCGCCGCATTGTTGGAACAGCTTCAGGATGCGAAACGACGTCGTGTCACCATTTTGACGCCGTTTTGATTCTCGAGCCGCATCTCGTCGCGGACTTTGGTTTGTACTGGTTTCGCAGGGGGACCACGGAATGAACCAGTGCCTACGCTCGCTCGCGTGTGTCGTTGCCGTGGCCGCTTTGGCCTTCATCCCTACAGAGCTGGCAGCGAAGAGCGGTCACAAATCGTCCGCGCCGAAGAAGACGCATGAGGCGAAAACCGGCAAGCAGCGCCACGCCTCCGCCGGCAAGGCGCGGCACGGCAAGCATGCCGAGGCCAAGCGCAAGTCGAAGAAGCAGGACGACGCGCCCTCGGACAAGCCGGCAGCCCCGCCGCTGACTGGCGATCTCGCCGCGCTGAAGGATGCCATCGATCTCGCGCGGAAGGGCAAGACCGAGGACGCCAGCGCGGCGCGCGACCGCATTGCCGACCCGGCCGGACAGAAACTCGCCGACTGGTTCATGCTGCGCCATTCCGAAAGCACGGCGAATTTCAAGCGCTACGCCGCCTTCCTCGCCGCCAATCCGGACTGGCCGAGCAGCGCGCTGCTCCGCCGCCGCGCCGAGGCGCGGCTGTGGCAGGAGAAGGCCGACGCGGCGACCGTGCACAAATTCACGATGGACCGGCCGACCAGCGCCAAGGGCAAGTTCGCGCTCGCCCGCGTGCTAATGACCGAGGGCGACAGCGACAGGGCCGCGCGTCTTGTGCGCGATGCCTGGCGCACGGACGAATTGTCCGAGCGCAGTGAGGAGGATTCCTACCAAGCGTTCCGCGATCTCCTGACCGCCGAGGATCATCGCGCCCGCATGGACAAGCGGCTCGGCGCCAAGGACTATGCGGGGGCGCGGCGCGCAGCCAAGCGGCTCGGCGAGGATGCGCTCGCGATCGTCAAGGCCTGCGCCGCAGTCACTGGCAAGGCCAGCAAGGCCAAGGATTACCTGGAGGACATTTCGGCCGAGGCGCGCCGCGACCTCGGCTATGTGCTGTGCCGCGCGCAATGGCATCTCCAGAATGACCGCATCGACGACGCGGCCGAGGTGATCCTGGCCGCCGCGCCCGATACGATGGCGGCGCAAGACACCGACGCCTGGTGGCGCGAGCGCCGCCTGCTCGCGCGAAAGCTGCTCGACCAGGGCAAGTTCAAAACCGCCTATGATTTGGTGCGCTCGGCAGCCGTGCCCGCGATGGAGGTCTATCGCGCCGACTATCACTTCATGTGCGGCTGGATCGCGCTGCGCTATCTCGATGATCCCAAGGCGGCGATGACGCATTTCGCCGCGATCGACGAAGGCTCCGCCAATCCGATCGCGCTGTCGCGCGCGCATTATTGGCGCGGCCGCGCGGCCGAGGCAATGAACGCACCGGCCGATGCGCGCCTGAGCTATCAGGCGGCGGCGCGCTATCCGACCGCCTATTACGGCCAGCTCGCCCGCGCCAGGCTCGGTCTCGACCGCATCGAGCTGCGTGCGCCCTCGCCCGTGCTGGCAGCAGTCGACGCGCCGCCCGCGGACGAGCGCGTGCGCGCCGCCGACATGCTCTACGGCGTCGGTGAGCGCGACATGGTGTTTTACTTCGCCGAGGATTTTGCCAAGGAGAGCACCGACGTCGCCGCACTCGAAGCGCTCGGCGAGCTCGCCGGCCGGCGCAACGATGCGCGCGTGATGCTGGAGGTCGGCAAGTCGGCGCTGGCGCGCGGGCTCGCGCTCGATCACTACGCCTTCCCGACCATCGGCATCCCTGAACATAAGCAGGTGGCGCCCGCGATCGATCCCAGCGTGATCTATTCGGTGGCGCGCACCGAAAGCTCGTTCGACCAGCGCGACAAATCGGCCGCCAACGCAGTCGGGCTGATGCAGGTGACGCCGGAAGCGGGCCGCGACACCGCAAAGCGCTTCGGCCTGACCTATGACTGGGACAAGATGGTCTCCGATCCCGTCTACAACACGCAGATGGGCGCGGCCGAGCTCAGTGCGCTCATGTCGGAATATCGCGGCAACCAGATCATGACCTTCGCCGGCTACAATGCCGGCCGGGGCCGCGTGCGCGAATGGGTGCAGGCGCGCGGCGACCCCAGGGATCCCAAGGTCGATCCGGTCGACTGGGTCGAGCGCATCCCGCTGTCGGAGACGCGCAACTACGTCCAGCGCGTGATCGAGAACGTGCTGGTCTATCGTGCGAGGTTTGAGGCCAGCAGCGTCGTCGCGGGGAAGTCCGAGCAGCGCGTTACGACGCCGAACAGGGGCGCGATGCCGACGGCATCGGCCGCAGCCGCCGCGCCCTAGCTTCGCGACGCCGGGGCTGGACGCGGCGTGAAGCTGGATGCAGTGACTGCGACCGACCTCTCTGCGCGGGTCCGCATCGTTTGGCGAGCCGTCACCTCCTTCCGTGGTCAGAGGGTTCGTACGCGCGCAGAAATGCTTCCGTCAGCGAGCGCGAGAGCGCGCCCGTCTGCAGTATCCAGTTCCAGCTCGACACCGTGATCGCTTCGAGCGAACTGCGGTAAGGCCAGAGCATTTCCACCGCCGTCTGCTGATATCGACGGTAGCAATCATAGTCGCAGTACCGCCGCTCAGCGGGCACATGGCGGACGTAACTCGCGCCCAGCGGCTGCGCGCACGCGCTGCAGGTACCGCCGTGGCGAGGCCCTTCCTGATTGACGAACATGAATCTCATCGCGATGTCCTCTCGCCCGGACGGCAAATCCACCGCCCGTTTCGCCCTCCTATCCGCTCAAGACGCCGCTCGTGTGCGCCCCTCGATCAGCGGCGCAGCTTCGCCATGAAGCGCGTAACACTCGTAGCCGCAGTAGGGCAGCAGCGTCTTCGCATCGCGTAGATAGCCGCCGCTGATCTCCTCGCAGCACCAGAGGCAGGACGTTTTGCGAAAAGGGGTCCTGCCGTTCACCAATATGAACCTCATGTGGCACCTCCGAGCGCAAAGCAGTAGACCGTGTCGACGAGAGAGGCGGACGGCGGCGGCGCGCAAAGATGGTTGCGGCCGTCGGGATTATCCCTGTTTCGCTCGACCTTCTGAGGCGGAATGAGGATGTATTTCCCGTCTTCCCGGCGCAGCGCGTAGATGCCCCCCTCGACCCGCCGTATCTCGGTCGGGTAGCAGTCGGCGTTGTTGCAGCAAGTCAGCACCGGATTGTCCGGCATGTGCCAACTCGAATAGAACTGCTCGTGGAGGAGCAGATCCCGAGGCGGATGACGATGTGCGCCATCCTGTCCGGCCTCGTCCGCCTCCGCTCCAGTCATCAACGAAAGCGGCAGCGTGATCGCCAAGAGGAGCTTGCAACAACGGTTCAACGCGCAGCCTCCCGATACAGAATTGCCGAACGCAGCGGATCCGGTGACTGGTGCTTACGCCGCCTGAGACCGAAACAGCCATCGGCGATCGCGTTCGCGGCGCGCTCTGAAGCGATCGAGACATTTCCGGGAGCAAAGCGGCGCTCGCCAGGAATAATACCGGATCAGGCCGAACTTCCCGCTGCAGACGGCGCAGCTTTTTGCGGCGGAAGGGCGCTCGGAGTGTTCGGGCTTATCGCACATGATCCTCTCCTCCTGGCCTCTGATGGGCGCCTCTGACGGTCGAGGATCCCCACGGGCGCTGATGCACAATCATCACGTTCGTCAACGAAATGCGGCTTCTCAATCGTGACCAGATCATCGGCAAGTCAGCGCCGGCGGAGGCGAAGCTGGCCTCTTGAGTGCACGACCCCGCGCTACTCAACTGTTCAAGCGTTGCGATCGACACCACTGGATTGCCGGTGAGACTAGTCCCCATGTGACGGGCCGCTCAATTGTACGGAGGTAAATGCAGCGTATGACTAGGATTGCGCGACCTATACATAGGTTTGTCCGGTGATTTACCGGAGTTTCGTCCGCTCGCAACGAGACGGCGCAACGCTGGCAAGCTGCACGGAGCCCGCGAACTTTCGATGCGGAATCCTGCTTTGATCAGGGAATTGCCCCTGCTGTCGCAAAGTGCTCTACTCTCCCTGCCCCACGCGGGCCGGGACGCTTGCGATGATGCCTGGCCAGATCGCAAAACTAGGGAATTCGGCCGCGCAATTCCTGCTCGGCGGCCTTGCGGCGCTTCGATCTCTCGGCAATGCGGGGAAAGGCGAGTCCGCGACTGGGGAAGGCTGGCGGCAGGACAATGCCGACCTGCGCGACGCCGTGAAGCAATGGCGACAAGTGTTCGAGCACAATCCGGTCATGTATTTCATGGTCGATCCGGCCGGAACGGTGCTCAACGTAAATACATTTGGCGCCGCGCAACTGGGCTACACGGCGGCCGAGTTGACCGGCCAATCTGTGCTGAACGTCTTTTTCGAAGAGGACCGCGATTTCGTCCGTCGCTGTGTCGGGCTGTGCCTGGAAACCGTGGACCAGTCGCACACCTGGGAGATTCGCAAGATCCGGAAGGACGGCTCGGTTCTCTGGGTCCGTGAGAACGCCAAGGCCATGCGACGCGGCGACGGCACGCCGATCGTGCTGGTCGCCTGCGAAAACATCACCCAGCGCAAGGAGGCGGAGGATGCGCTGCGGCAGAGCGAGGCCTACCTTGCCCAAGCGCAGGAGTTGAGCCGCACCGGCAGCTTCGGCCTGAGCCTGGCAACCCGCGAGGCCGTCTGGTCCAGGGAGACCTTTCGCATCTTCCAATGTGACCCGCAGGTCAAACCGACGCTCGATTTCGTTTTCCAGCGCATTCATCCGGAAGATCGCAATGCGGTCAGCAAGACCCTTGATCAGGCCTTCCGTGAGGTCGGCGATTTCGACCATGAATATCGCCTGCTGATGCCCGATGGAACCATCAAATATCTCCATTCCGTGGCACGCGTGGTGAGACATGGATCCGGCCACATCGAGTTTGTCGGAGCGGTCACTGACGTCACTACGGCAAAGGAAACCGAACAGCGGCTGCGTCGCAGCGAAGCGTATCTGACCGAAGCCCAGCGCCTCAGCCACACGAGCAGCTGGGCCTGGAACGTGCGCAGTCAGGAGTTTGCCTACCGATCGGCCGAACTCTATCGCCTGTTCGGATTCAACCCGGACCAGATCGATCTGTCGGCGCAGGCTTTCCAACAACGGATCCTCGCCGAAGACTTTCGCCGGATCGTCGATGTGGAACGTCAGGCAATCCGGCAAAAGCAGCCTTTCGAAGTTGATTTTCGGATTGTGCGTCCGGACGGTTCCGTACGGCACGTCCATACGGAGGGGCATCCCGTCGTCGGCGGGGACGGCGATGTCACGGAAATCATCGGCACCCACGTCGATGTCACCGAGCAGTTTGCCGCCAGACAAGCGCTGCAAAAAGCCTTTGACGAGCTCAAGCTGTCCGAGCAGCGATTTCGCGACTATGCCGAAACCGCCTCGGACTGGTTTTGGGAGAGCGGGCCGGACCACCGTATCACACGGATTTCGGAACATGCCGACACGGCCGGTCCCGTGCCCACGGGCGTGATCGGTCTCGCCCGTTGGGACATTCCACCCGATGCCGAGCTCGAGCCCGAGAAGTGGGAGCGGCATCGCGCGACGCTCGATGCCCACCTTCCTTTTCGCGACCTGGTCTACCGAAGCAAGGATCGCAACGGATCTCCGATCTACGTGCGCACCAGCGGCAAGCCCTTGCACGACGCGAACGGCAACTTTCTCGGCTATCGTGGCGTCAGCAGCGACGTGACGGCGGCCATCCGCGCCGAGCAGGCCGAAGAAGCGCTGCGCAAGGCGCAAGCCGAACTAGCTCACGTGACGCGTGTCACGATGCTCGGCGAACTCACGGCCTCGATCGCCCACGAGATCAATCAGCCCTTGGCCGCCGTGATCTCCAATGCGGATGCCTGTATCGGATGGCTCGGCCGCGAACCAGCCCAACTGAATGCCGCACGCCGTTCCGTGGAATGGATCGTCGAGGACGCCAATCGCGCCAGCGAGGTGATCCGCCGGATCAGAACGCTTGCGAAGAAGACCGAGATCGAGATGGCTCCGGTCGACATGAACCAGCTCGTCAGGGAGACGGTGGCGCTCGTCCGCCGCGAGCTTGCCACCCATGCCGTGTCGGTACGAATGGAGCTGGCGTCCGCTCTACCCAGCGTTTGCGGCGACCGGATCCAGCTGCAGCAGGTGCTGATCAACCTGGTCATGAACGGGATTGAAGCCATGCACGCCAATGTGGACCGTCCGCGCGAGCTTGCGATCCGCTCCAGCCAGGCGAGCGAGCACGGCGAAGGCCGCATGCTCCTGATCGTGACAGACAGCGGGGTCGGCCTCGACGACGGCGCGACGGAGCGCATCTTCACACCTTTCTTCACGACAAAGCCGAGCGGCCTGGGGATGGGACTGTCGATCTGCCGATCGATCATCGAGGCTCATGCGGGCCGGCTCTCGGCCTTCCCCAATGACGGAAGCGGAGCAACATTCCAGATTGCCCTGCCCTTGCCGATCGAGGACACGTCGTGACCGACCTTCCCAAGGTGGCGACGGTGCAGACGAGTTCCGACGATCCGATCGTCTTGATCGTCGACGACGATCCATCGATGCGCCGTGCGCTCACCAACCTCTTTCAATCCGTCGGCCTCAAGGTCGAGGCTTTCGGCTCCGCGGCGGAGATCATGGAAGCCAAGCCACCGGCGGTCCCCAGCTGCCTTGTGCTCGACATCCGCCTGCCGGGCTCAAGCGGCTTTGACCTGCAGTCGGACCTAGCGAAGGCGAACATTCACACGCCCATTATCTTCATCACCGGTCATGGTGATATTCCGATGACCGTCAGGGCCATGAAGAGCGGCGCCATCGATTTTCTGACCAAGCCGGTGCGCGACCAGGACATGCTGGATGCGGTTCAGGCCGCGATCGAACGGGATCGCAAGCGACGCAATGCCGAGGAGTCGGTCGCGGGAGTGCGGTCCCGATTCGAGGGTTTGAGCGCGCGCCAGCGCGACATCCTCGCCCTGGTGGCGTCCGGCCTGATGAACAAGCAAGTCGCTGCCGAGCTCGGATTGGCTGAGATTACCGTCAAGATCTACCGCGGGCAGATCATGCGGAAAATGGGCGCCAAGTCGTTGGCCGATCTCGTCAGAATGGTGGAGGCGCTCGGAATCTCACGCCCGGGCGGAAAGGTGCAAACCTAAGTATGCTTTTCAAGCTCGCTCCAAGGGCTCACTTTCGTCAAGTGCGGCACCGTGATCGGCGGCTCCCCGATCAGGAGCGATCATCTTGTCAATCCCCTCGGCCATTTCCGTCATCGACGATGATCGATCAGTCCGCCTTGCGACCAATAATCTGCTGACGTCGCGGGGATACACGGTCAACATCTTTCGCTCCGCTAACGAATTTCTTCAATCGGCCGAACTGAAGACGACGTCCTGCGTGATCGCGGATGTGCAGATGTCGTTGATGGGCGGCCTTGAGCTATTGACGCACATGCGCAGCCTTGGTCACCACACGCCCTTCATTTTCATGACGGCTTTTCCCGACGATGCCGTGCGCGACCGCGCGCTGAAAGCGGGCGCTATCTGCTTTCTGGCGAAGCCGTTCTCCACGCCCGCTCTGCTTGAATGTCTGCGGATGGCCCTGTCCGGCTCCGATCAAACCGAGACGTGATACGCTGGCGCCGAGCCCTGGCGACACGGCGCTCACTCCACCTTGATGTTCGCCGCCTTGATCATTGGCCACCACTTCGCGATCTCCGCCTTCTGGCGGGCGCCCAGGGCCTCGGGCGTGAGCTGATCCTGGGGTGTCATCTCAAGCCCCTGACTTTCGAGCTGCTTCTTCACGCCGGGATCGTTCAGCGCTTCCACGGCAGCGGCATTGAGCTTGGCGACGATCGCCTTTGGCGTGCCCTTCGGCACCCACATGCCGGACCAGAGCGTCATGTTGAAGCCCTTCAGGCCCGCCTCCTCCGCCGTCGGGATGTCGGGCGCCGACGACAGGCGCCTGTCATCGGTGATGGCGTAGGCGCGAATGGTGCCGGCGCGGACCTGGTTGATGGAGTTCGAGGTCTGGTCGACGATGACGTCGATCTGGCCGGCAATGAGATCGTTCAGGGCGGGCGCGGTGCCGCGATACGGTACGTATTGCAGCTTGATGCCGCTGACGCTCTCGAAGTAGACCCCGGCGATGTGGCTACCTGAGCCCGCGCCGGCGGTGCCGGCGGTCGGCGGCGACGGTCGCGACTTCAGCCAGTCCAGCAGCTCCTTCAGCGAGGTCGCGGGCACCGCGTTCTTGCTGACGACGATCATCGGATTGCTCGGCAGCAGCACCACCGGCTCCAGGTCCGCGACCAGGTCGTAATTGAGCTTGTAGACGGCGCCGTTGGCGACGTGGGTGCCGAGATGGCCGAACGAGATCGTGTAGCCGTCGGGGGCCGAATGCACGGCGCGGCCGACGCCGATCGAGCCGCCCGCGCCGGTGACGTTCTCGATCACCAGCGGCTGCCCAAGCGATGTCCGCATCCGCTCGGCAAGCACTCGCGCCATCGCATCCGACGGACCGCCGGCGGCGAAGGGAACGATGATGGTGATGGGACGCGAGGGATAGTCGTCGGCGCGCGCGGCGCCTGCAACAGCGAGAATAGCAATCAGCGCAGCCCAGGCGGCCTTCATTGTCTTCTCCCAGCAATGTCATTGTTGTTTTTGTCTCTTCCCGCGTACGGGAAGAGGGATCGTTCGTGAAGGGACGAAATGCCGCGCTAGAACTGCGAATAGTCGATCGGCTTATGACGATCGAGCGTGCGGGTGACCGGCGGCAGCGGGTATTTCAGGCCTGTGGCGCAATTGAACAGCATCACGCGGTCGGACTTGCTGACGCGGCCGTCGGCGAGGCTGTCCTTGTAGGCGGCGTAGGTGGCAGCACCTTCGGGGCAGAGCAACAGCCCCTCCTCGCGCGCGACCTCGCTGAGCGCCGATGTGATCTTATCGTCGTCGACGGCAATGGCAAAACCGTTGCTCTGCCGCACCGCGCGCAAAATGAGAAAGTCGCCGATCGCCTGCGGCACGCGAATGCCTGACGCGATGGTGTGAGCGTCCTCCCAGCGCGTCGCATGCTCGGTGCCGGCCTCATAGGCGCGCACCATGGGCGCGCAGCCGGAGGCTTGCACCGCGACCATGCGCGGGCGCTTGCTGCCGATGAAGCCGATTTTCTCTAGTTCGTCGAACGCCTTCCACATGCCGATCAGGCCGGTGCCGCCGCCGGTCGGATAGAAGATCACGTCGGGCACGTCCCAGCCGAGCTGCTCGGCGAGTTCGAGCCCCATCGTCTTCTTGCCTTCGATGCGGTACGGCTCCTTCAAGGTCGAGGTGTCGAACCAGCCGACTTTCGCCTTGCCCTCGCCGACGATCTTGCCGCAATCGTCGATATAGCCGTTGACGCGGTAGACGGTGGCGCCCTGCAGCTCGATCTCGCTGACGTTCACCTCCGGCGTATCGGCCGGGCAGAAGATCGTGGTCTTGATGCCGCAGGAGGTCGCATAAGCCGCGAGCGCCGCGCCGGCATTGCCGTTGGTCGGCATCGCCATATGCTTGATGCCGAGCGCCTTGCCCATCGACACCGCCATCACGAGGCCGCGCGCCTTGAACGAGCCGGTCGGCAAGCGCCCCTCGTCCTTGACGATGATCTCGCCGCCGCCGAGTTTTGCACCGAGCTTGGGCAGCCGGATCAGCGGCGTCGTGACCTCGCCGAGCGAGACGATATCCTGACATTTACGCACCGGCAAAAGCTCGCGGTAGCGCCACATGTCGGCGGGGCGCTGGGCGAGCGCGTCTTTCGTCAGCGCCGTCTTCACACCGGCAAGGTCGTAGCGCACCAGCAGCGGCTTGCCGGCCTTGGAGAGGTTGTGGACCTGGTCGGCGGCGTAATGATCGCCCTCCATCGCGCATTCGAGATGGGTGACGAAGGTCGGGCGTTCGATGGTGAGGTTGTCGTTGTCTTGCATGGGGTGATTTCCTTCTTGTTTTGCAAACAGATCCCTCCGCTCGTCATTGCGAGCGCAGCGGAGCAATCCAGAGTCTTTCCGCGGAGGCAGTCTGGATTGCTTCGCTTCGCTCGCAATGACGGTGGTGGGCGGCGATGCGCGCCCGTCAAATATTCAGCACCCGTCCATACGCATCCAGCACGGCTTCCTTCATCATCTCCGACAGGGTCGGATGCGGGAACACCGTGTGCATCAGCTCCTCTTCCGTGGTCTCAAGGTTCATGGCGACGACGTAGCCCTGGATCAGCTCGGTGACCTCCGCGCCGATCATGTGGGCGCCAAGCAGCTGGCCGGTCTTCTTGTCGAAGATCACCTTGACCAGGCCCTGGTCCTCGCCGAGCGCGATGGCCTTGCCGTTGCCGACGAAGGGGAAGCGGCCGACGCGGATCTCGCGGCCGTTCTCCTTGGCCTTGGCTTCGGTGAGGCCGACGGAGGCCACCTGCGGCTGACAATAGGTGCAGCCCGGGATCAGGTTCTTGTCCATGGCGTGCGGATGCAGGCCCTTGATCGCCTCGACGCAGATCACGCCTTCATGTTCGGCCTTGTGAGCCAGCATCGGCGGCCCCGCGACATCGCCGATGGCATAGATGCCGGGGATGTTGGTCTTGCCGTAGCCGTCGATCACGATGACGCCGCGATCCGTTTTCACGCCGAGCTTCTCGAGTCCAAGGTTCTCGATGTTGCCGACGACGCCGACCGCCGAGATCACGCGCTCGAACTCGGTCGTCACAGGCTTGCCCTTGCCGTCGTCAATGGTAGCGACGACGCTGTCGGCCTTCTTCTCGAGCTTGGTCACCTTGGTCGAGGACAGGATCTTGATGCCCTGCTTCTCGAAACGCTTGCGGGCGAGGCCTGCGATCTCGGCGTCCTCCACCGGCAGGATCTGCGGCAGCACTTCGACCACGGTGACGTCCGAGCTCATGGTGTGGAAGAAGGAGGCGAACTCGATGCCGATCGCGCCGGAGCCGACGACCAGCAGCGATTTCGGCATCCGCTCCGGCACCATCGCCTCGAAATAAGTCCAGATCAGCTTCTTGTCGGGTTCGAGGCCCGGCAGCACCCGCGGCCGCGCGCCGGTCGCGATGATGATGTGCTTGGCCTGATACGTCCCCTCGCCCAGCGCACCCTTGGGGCCCTCGACGTCCGACTTCTTCACGGTAACTTTGCCGGGCGCATCGATCGAGGCCGCGCCCCAGATCACGCTGACCTTGTTCTTCTTCATCAGGAAGCCAACGCCATCGTTCAGCCGCTTCGAGACACCGCGCGAGCGCTGCACCACCGCCTTCGGGTCGAACGAGACGTTGTCGGCCGACAGGCCGTAATCCTTGGCGTGCTGCATGTAGTGGTAGATCTCGGCCGAGCGCAGCAGCGCCTTGGTCGGGATGCAGCCCCAGTTCAGGCAGATGCCGCCGAGATAGGATTTCTCGACGATCGCGACCTTGAAGCCGAGCTGGGCGGCGCGGATTGCGGTGACATAGCCGCCCGGACCGGAGCCGATGATGATGATGTCGAAGGATGTGTCGGCCATGGCGGCTCCCATTCAACTCAAGAGGCGCCGCGGGCGCGGCGCTTGATCAGAAAAGACCTCACCAGCCATTCGAGCATCGTCGCCAAAGCCATTACGGCCAAGGCAATCAGCACGACCGGCTGGGCGATGTTCCGTGCCAGTTGTTCACTGGCAAAGAACGCGGAGTAAAGAAGATCGAGCCCAATCGGGTTGAGCGCGACGACTGCTCCAAGCAGCAGCGACATCCATGGCCAGCGGGTACGGACATGCAACGGTGCCCCCTCTACCGCGCGTCAGACCATCATCATGACGGGATTTTCGATCAGCTGCTTGAAGGCGCCGATCAGTTCCGCGCCGAGCGCGCCGTCGATGGCGCGGTGATCGCAGGACAGGGTCACGCTCATCATGTTCGCGATCTCGATCTTGCCGCCACGGACCACAGGCCGCTCCTCGCTGGTGCCGACTGCGAGGATGGTGGCATGCGGCGGATTGATCACGGCGGTGAAGTGGCTAATGCCGAACATGCCGAGATTCGAGACGGCCGTCGTGCCGCCCTGATATTCTTCGGGCTTCAGCTTGCGCGAGCGGGCGCGTGTCGCAAAATCCTTCATCTCGTTGGAGATGGTCGACAGCGTCTTGGTCTCCGCCTTGCGGATAATCGGCGTGATCAGGCCGCCGGGCATTGCCACCGCAACACCGACGTCCGAATGGTGGTGCTTGACCATGCCGGATTCGGTCCAGCTCACATTGCAATTCGGGATCTTCTGCAGCGCGACCGCCATCGCCTTGATGACGAAGTCGTTGACCGAGATCTTGTAGAGCGGCTTCTTCTCCTTGTCCTTGGGAGCAGCCGTATTGATCTCCTCGCGCGCGGCGAGCAGCTTGCCGATGTCGCAGTCGATCGTGAGATAGAAGTGCGGGACGTTCTGGATCGACGCGGTCAGACGCTGCGCAATCGTGCGGCGCATGCCGTCATGCGGGACGACCTCGTAGGAGCCGGGTTCGAACAGCGCCAGGATCTGCTTGTCCGACATGGTCGGCGCGGTCGAGGGTGCGCCTGACGGCGTCGCCGCGGGAGCCTTCAGGCCAATGCCGGACTTGGCCTGCTCGACGTCGCGTGCCACCACGCGGCCATGCGGGCCGGTGCCAGTCACCATCGCAACATCGACGCCGGCTTCCTTGGCGAGCCGGCGCGCCAGCGGCGAGGAGAACACGCGGCCGGCATGGCCGTTGCTCTGCGCAGCCGGTGCTGCGGCCTGCGGTGCAGGTGCTGCGGCGGGCACCGGCGCCGCTTTGGGCGCAGCAGGCGCAGGAGCCGATGCAGCAGCAGGGGCTTCAGCAGCTTTCGGAGGCGCGGCGGAGGCACTGGGCTTGGCGGCACCTGCCGCTTTCACGTCCTCGCCCTCGCCGGCCAGCACCGCGATCACGTCGTTGACAGGCACGTCCTGCGTGCCCTCTGGCACGAGAATCCTGGCGATCGTGCCCTCGTCGATGGCCTCGACCTCCATGGTCGCCTTGTCGGTCTCGATCTCGGCGATGATGTCGCCGGATTTGACCTTGTCGCCTTCCTTCTTCAGCCACTTGGCGAGGTTGCCCTTCTCCATCGTCGGCGAAAGAGCGGGCATCAGGATGTTGATGGGCATGCTGACCTCAAGAAGAACTTTGCAAAAATCCGTCTCCGGACCGAAGACGAACAGACCAGGTTAGTTGCCGATGTCGCCCTGCCACAGGCGCTCATTGGCAGGGATGGAACGCCAATTCTTCATCATGGTGATGGAGCGGTCGTCGGCAAGGTCGATCCAGGAGATGCCGAACTTGTCGAGAATGTCCTTGGAGCCCTCGAAGGTGACGGACTCTCCAATCACCACGAGCTTCACCTTGAACAGTGCGAGCGCACCGGCACACATCGCGCATGGCGACAGCGTGGTGTACATGACGGTATCGTGGAACGAAATCGCACCCGCCTCGCGCAGGCAACTCATCTCGCCGTGCAGGATCGGGTTGTTTTCCTGCACGCGGTTGTTGTGGCCGCGGGCAATGACCTTGTTGTCGCGGGTCAGCACGGCGCCGATCGGCAGGCCGCCTTGCGCGATCGAGGCTTCCGCCTCGCGGATCGCCTCCAGCATGAAATCGAAATGATAGGCTTCGATCGCCACGGTCAGTGCCCCTTCCCGCGCGGCGTCGTGGTGCCGGTGTCGGTGGGACGCTCGATCTCGGCCTGGAACATCTCGATGATCCGGTTCAGCGCGTCCTCCTCGGTGTATTCGCTCTCGCGCGCATAGGCGCGCGCGGCGTGACGGGCGAGATCGACGAGCAGCAGGCCCCACATGTCGGGCTCGTCGAAGGCCCGCTGGAACGCCATCGACAGCCCGCCGTCCAGCACGAACACGCGCAGGATCTCGACCGCATCATCGCGGACGAGGACGTCGGGTGGCAATGGCTGCTCCTTCGGACCCGCCATGGTCTACCTGTAGCAGACGGCTTTGGCGGCCTCGACCACTTCGGCAGCCGAAGGCAGCGCGAGCTTTTCCAGGTTCGCGGCATACGGCATCGGCACGTCCTTGCCGGAGACCCGGGTTACAGGCGCATCCAGATAGTCGAAGGCATGCTCCATGATCCGCGCGGCGATCTCGGCGCCGACACCGCTCTGGGCCCAGCCCTCTTCCACCGTGACGGCACGTCCCGTCTTCTTGACGGAGTTGACGATGGTGTCGGTGTCCATCGGACGCAGCGTGCGCAGGTCGATCACTTCGGCCTCGATGCCGTCCTTGGCGAGTTCGTCGGCGGCCTTCAGCGCGTAGCTCATGCCGTTCGACCACGAGATGATCGTGACATGGCTGCCGGAGCGCACGATGCGCGCCTTGCCGATCGGAATCACGAAATCGTCGAGCTTCGGCACCTCGCCAGTGTGGCCGTAGAGCATTTCGTTCTCGAGGAAGATCACCGGATTGGGATCGCGGATCGCAGCCTTGAGCAGGCCCTTGTAATCAGCGGCCGAGAACGGCGCGACGACCTTGAGGCCGGGGACGTTCGAATACCAGGACGAATAATCCTGGCTGTGCTGGGCGGCCACGCGGGAAGCGGCGCCGTTGGGCCCGCGGAATACGATGGAGCAGCCCATCTGGCCGCCGGACATATAGAGCGTTTTGGCCGCGGAGTTGATGATCTGGTCGATCGCCTGCATAGCGAAGTTGAAGGTCATGAACTCGACAATCGGCTTCAACCCGGTCATCGCGGCGCCGACGCCGATGCCGGCAAAGCCGTGCTCCGTGATTGGCGTGTCGATGACGCGCTTGGCGCCGAATTCCTGAAGCAGCCCTTGCGTCACCTTGTAGGCGCCTTGGTATTCGGCAACCTCTTCGCCCATCACGAAGACGTCGGCGTCGCGGCGCATCTCTTCGGCCATAGCATCGCGCAGGGCTTCGCGGATGGTCTGCGTCACCATCTCGGTGCCTGCGGGCACTTCCGGGTCGGGTTCTGCGACGGCCTGCGGCGCCGGCGCAGCCTTGGGAGCTGGAGCCTCGGTCTTCGCGGCGGCAGGGGCTGCGGATTCGGCAGCCTTCTGCTGCTGGGCAGGCGCGGGCGCCTTGGCGAGATCGGCGGCACTTTCGCCATCGGCCAGAATTGTCGCGATCGGTGTGTTCACGGCAACGTCGGCGGTGCCCTCGGGGATCAGGATCTTGCCGAGCGTACCTTCATCGGTCGCCTCGACCTCCATGGTCGCCTTGTCGGTCTCGATCTCGGCGATGACGTCGCCGGACTTGATCGTCTCACCCTCTTTTTTCAGCCATTTGGAGAGGTTGCCCTTCTCCATCGTGGGCGACAACGCGGGCATCAGCACTTGAATTGGCATATCGGCTCCAAAAGAAAGCTTGCGCGCGTTCAGCGGTAAATATCGGTCCAGAGCTCGGCGGCATCCGGCTCGGGATCATGCTGGGCGAAATCGGCGGACGCGTTGACGATGTCGCGCACCTCGGCGTCGATCGCCTTCAGATCCTGCTCGCTGACCTTGGCGGCCAACAGGCGGTTGCGCACCTGCTCGATCGGATCCTGGTCGTGGCGGACTTTTTCGACCTCCTCGCGCGTTCTGTACTTTGCGGGATCGGACATCGAGTGGCCGCGATAACGGTAGGTCTGCATCTCCAGGATGAAGGGTCCCTTGCCGGCGCGGCACCAGGCCGCCGCCTCGTCGCCGGCGGCCTTCACGGCGCGGACGTCCATGCCGTCGACCTGCTGGCCGGGAATGTTGAAGGAGGCGCCGCGCTTGGAGAAATCCTGCTGCGCCGAGGCGCGCGAGACCGAAGTGCCCATGGCGTAGCGGTTGTTCTCGATGACGTAGATCACCGGCAGCTTCCAGAGCTCCGCCATGTTGAAGCTCTCATAGACCTGACCCTGGTTGGCCGCGCCGTCGCCGAAATAGGTGACGCTGACATTGTCGTTTGCGCGATAGTGATTGGCGAAAGCGAGCCCGGTGCCGAGCGAGACCTGTGCGCCGACGATGCCGTGGCCGCCGTAAAAGTGCTTCTCCTTGCTGAACATATGCATGGAGCCGCCCTTGCCCTTGGAATAGCCGCCGCGACGGCCGGTGAGCTCGGCCATGACGCCTTTGGCCTCCATGCCGGTGGCGAGCATATGGCCGTGATCGCGATAGCCGGTGATGACCTGATCGCCCGGCTTCAGGGCCATCTGCATCCCGACCACCACGGCCTCCTGGCCGATATAAAGGTGGCAGAAGCCGCCGATCGCGCCCATGCCGTAGAGCTGGCCGGCCTTTTCCTCGAACCGCCGGATCAGGAGCATGTCGCGGAGCGCCTTGAGCTCCTGCTCTCTGGTGAATTCCGGGGGCGAACCGCCGTCGGTCTTGTCCTGTGCAGTACTTGCGGCGGCTTTCTTGGGTGCGGCCATGGGAATTCCGGGTCAGAGAAAACTTCAGCCCTGTCTAACCCAAGTCAAACGCCCTTGGAAAGCACCGCGGCGGCATGGCACGCCTTTCATTATGCCGCACTGCAACGCGATCGTAATATTGCAAAATCTTTGACGCGGATCGGGCAACATTTAGCTCCCCGACTCCCGCATCGTGTGTGGAATACCGATCGCAGACCCGCTCACGTCAGCCGCAGGAAGCAACGGGCTGCTTGCATATCGCAATCGCGCTGGCTCGATGGAGTCAGCGGCAGACCGCAAACCCCGCAAATGGCGCTTGTGCCGCTCGCGTGTCAGTTCGCCGGGATCGTCCGGACGAGATCGCGCGGATTGACGTAGTCGAGCTGGAAGCGCGCCCGCTCGTCCAGCATGTCGGGGTCGATCTTCGCGGAGCGCAGCAGCGAAACGCGCTGCTCGCTCCTGGCGCGCTCGCGCTTGAGCTGCGCCAGTTCGCTGGTCAGCGCCACGATCTCCTGGTCGAGCTCCTGGCGGGCGTTGAGGCCGTATTTGCCGGTATAGGCGTTGACGCCGAAATAGCCGACGATGGCGGCCGCCATCGCATAGAGGGCAAGACCGGTCAGGATCGATTTCAGGCGCGCGCGGGAGACCATCCTGGGAAGATGGGACAGGTTGGTTAAGGGCGTGCTAATTGCCCGCCCGCTTGGCGTTCCAATGCCTGGCTCAGCCGTCATGCTCGGCCTTGTGCCGGGCATCCACGTTCTTCGTCAATTTGGCAAAGACGTGGATGGCCGGGACATCTAGCGCGAAGACGCGCTTCGCGCTTTTGCCCGGCCATGACGGAGACCCGGGGTTCGCGGCCTCAGCCGTGATGCTTCGCGACGTGCACCGCAAACGCGTCGATATAGGCCTGGAGCACCGGCTTCAAGGACTCCTTGGTCAGGTTGCCGTCGGCATCGAACGCGTCGCCCACCCCGTTCAGATAGGCCTCCGGCTGCTGCATGATCGGGCCGGAAATGCCCGGCAGGATGTTCTGGAGCGTCTTGGCGGCACTGACGCCGCCGAGCGGGCCCGGCGAGTTCGCGATGATGCCGACCGGCTTGTCGTTGAACGAGCTCTTGCCATAGGGCCGCGAGGCGACGTCGATGGCGTTCTTCAGCACCCCCGGGATCGCGCGATTGTATTCCGGCGTGACGAAGATGACGCCGTCCGATTTCTGGATTTTTTCGCGGAAAGACAGCCAATCCGCCGGCGGCGCTCCCTCGAGGTCCTGGTTGAAGAACGAGATGCCGGCCGGCGTGATGACCTCGAGCTTGAGCGAGGCCGGCGCGAGCTTGGCGAGCGCATTGGCGATCTTGAGCGAAAAGCTGTCCTTACGCAGGCTGCCGGCGATCGTGACGATATTGTAGGCCATAGAGTGTCCTCGAAATCTTCAGCGGGAGTGCCGGGTCGGCACTTAAGCGATCTCGACCGATAGATGCAAGTGCATGGACTGGTCGGATTTGGAAACGCTGGGTTTCTGAACGGTTGCCCAAACAATCAGGCCGCCAAGTGGCGGCCCGATCCCTGGTACAAATCTGCAAATCGGCTCAGATGGTCGGATTCCACGCCGACGGGATCAGACGATATTTGGCGCCGTCCTTCTCGACATGGCCAACCGAGGGGAAGGTGAAGTGGAAGCCGATCACGGTCGCCTTCTCGGCGGCCGCCATGTCGTAGAATTTGTGGCGGGTTTCCTGCGCCAGCGCTGCATCGGTGTCGAACACCACATGCCAGTTCGGATTGCGCAGGAAGAACTCCGGGATGTTGGTGACGTCGGACTGGATCAGCACCTTGGAATCGCCTGAGGCGACCGCGAACGAGGTGTGCCCCGGGGTGTGACCGGGCGTCGCGATCGAGGTGATGCCCGGTGCGACCTCCTTGCCCCACTCGTACTTCGTCACCTTGGATTCGAGGCCGGCAAAGGTCTTCTTCACGTTGGCGAAGTAGTTCTTCATCATCGCGTTGGACTCGGCCTTGGCGGCGTTGTCCTCGCTGGTCCAGAACTCCCAGTCCTTGCCTGGCACCATGATCTCCGCATTGAGGAAGGCAAGCGCGCCGTCGGCGAGACGAATGCCGTTGGTGTGGTCGGGATGCAGATGCGAGAGCAGCACGACGTCGATGCTCTTGGGGTCGACGCCGGCGGCCTGGAGGTTCTGCAGCGTGCGGCCGACCGCGCCCTTGCTGGGCTCGAGATTGGCGACACCGTTGCCGGTATCGATCAGCACGAGCTTGGAGCCGGTGTTGATGAGCTGCGGGTTGAATGGCACCGTGACCATGCCCTTCGGCATGTAGGCCGCCTCGCCAGCGGCCAGCACTTCCTCCTTCGGCGCGTTGACGACGAACTTGTCCGGCATCGGGAAAGTGCGCGCACCGTCATTGATGGAGGTGCACTCGTAGCTGCCGACCTTGTAGCGGTAGAAGCCCGGCGCCTGCGTGCCGGCTTGCGGTACTGAGGCATTGGCGGCGGTCGGCCCAAAGCCGGTCACGGCAGCCGCACCGAAGGTGGCGGCGCCTGCAAGCAAATGGCGGCGATTAAGATCGGTCATGAGGTCCCCTTCTGAGCGCCCCGCGGTTTTCCCGCGTGCAAATGGCGGCGGAATAATCCCCGGCTTCGCTCAGAAGGCAAGACCTTCTTTCGGTGACGTGCCGTCGCACGTCCCGATTATTTGTTCGGGTTGATGAGGAATTTTTCGCCAGTGGCGCGTTTGGCGTACACCGCGATGTTGGCGGGATCGAGCGCCTCGGAAAGCGACACCACCTTGGTGTAGTGGCTGGCAAACGTGGTCTTCAGTTCGTCGACGACGCGCTGGCGCAGCCTGGCCCCGTCCGCCTGCCCGATCTTCATCAGGAACGGAAACAGCAGCCAGCCGCCGACGCCCCAGGCCATGCCGAAGCCGCGCGGCAGCTCAATCGGGCGGACATCGAGCGCGCCATAGACATAGACCTGCTTGTGCACGTTGGAGCCGTAGCGGCTGTACTCCTTCGCGGTCTTGTTGATCGCGACTTCCATGCAGTTGAGGATGTCTCCGGCGAGCTTCCCGCCGCCGATGGCGTCGAAGGCGATGGTGGCGCCGGTCTCGACCAGCGCATTGGTGAGATCGCCGAGGAAGCTCGGTGCGCTGGAATCGACGACATATTTGGCGCCGATCTTGTGCAGGATGTCGGCCTGCTCCTTGCTGCGCACGATGTTGACCAGCGGGATGCCGTCCTTGATGCAGATCTTGTTCAGCATCTGCCCGAGATTGGAGGCGGCCGCAGTGTGCACCAGCGCCTTGTGACCCTCGCGTCGCATGGTCTCGGTCATGCCGAGCGCGGTGAGCGGATTGACGAAGCAGGAGGCACCTTCGGCCGGCGTGGTGCCTTCCGGCAGCGGCAGGCACTCGCGCACTTTCAACGTGCGATACTGCGTGTACATCGCGCCGCCGATCATGGCGACGGTCTTGCCCATCAGCGCCTTCGCGGCATCCGAGGAGCCGGTCCTGATCACGACTCCCGCGCCTTCGTTACCGACCGGCATGGATTCGTCGAGCCGGCCTGCCATCGCCCGCATCGCGCCTTCCGGCACTTTCGCGGTGATGACGGGAGCTTCTTTGGTGCCCGAAGCCTTTGCCGTGCTCATGTCGGCCGCGCCGATCAAGAGCCCGAGGTCGGACGGGTTGATCGGCGCGGCCTCGACGCGGACGACAACCTCGTCCGCGGCGGGTTCGGGGGTCGGCACGTCGAGCAGCGAGATTTCGAGCTCACCGCTCTTCTTGATCAGCGAACGCAGTTGCAGGCCGTTCTTGCCGTCGCTCATGTCGATCCTCCCCTGTTCTTGTCCGACCGCTGGCTTATGCCAGCGCCTTCAGTGCCGCCTTGCCGCCGTAGAGCGCCTGCTTGCCGAGCTGCTGCTCGATGCGCAGGAGCTGGTTGTATTTGGCGGTGCGATCGGAGCGCGCAAGGGAGCCGGTCTTGATCTGACCGCAATTGGTGGCGACCGCGAGGTCGGCGATGGTAGAATCCTCGGTCTCGCCGGAGCGGTGCGACATCACCGAGGTGTAGCCGGCCTTGTGCGCCATCTCGACGGCGGCGAGCGTCTCGGTCAGCGTGCCGATCTGGTTGACCTTGATCAGGATCGAATTGGCCCGTCCGGCCTTGATGCCTTCGGCGAGGCGCTTGACGTTGGTGACGAAGAGATCGTCACCGACGAGCTGGCACTTCTTGCCGACGAGGTCGGTCAGCTCCTTCCAGCCGTCCATGTCGTCTTCCGACATGCCGTCCTCGATGGTCACGATCGGATAGCGCGAGACGAGATCAGCAAGGTACTTGGCCTGCTCGGAGATCGAGCGGGTCTTGCCCTCGCCCTCGTAGACGTATTTGCCGTCCTTGAAGAACTCGGTCGAGGCGCAGTCGAGGCCAATGACGATGTCGGAGCCCGCCTTGTAGCCGGCCTTGCCGATCGCGTTCATGACGAATTCGAGCGCGGCGTCCGCCGACGGCAGGTTCGGGGCAAAGCCGCCCTCATCGCCGACATTGGTGTTGTGGCCGGCCTTCTTCAATTCGGACTTCAGGGTGTGGAAGACCTCCGCGCCATAGCGCAAGCCCTCGGCAAAGGAGGACGCGCCAACCGGTAGGATCATGAACTCCTGGAAGTCGATCGGATTGTCGGCGTGCATGCCGCCATTGATGATGTTCATCATCGGCACCGGCAGCAGCCGCGCCGAGGTGCCGCCAACGTAACGATAGAGCGGCATGTCGAGCGAGTTCGCGGCCGCCTTGGCGCAGGCGAGCGACACGCCGAGGATGGCGTTGGCGCCCAGCCGGCTCTTGTTCGGCGTACCGTCGAGGTCGATCATGATCTGGTCGAGCTGGGCCTGCTGCTCGACATCGAGGCCGCTCAGGGCCTCGAAGATTTCGCCGTTGACGGCGCCGACCGCCTTGGTGACGCCCTTGCCGAGATAGCGAGTCTTGTCACCGTCGCGTAGTTCCACCGCCTCATGGGCGCCGGTGGAGGCGCCGGACGGCACGGCAGCACGGCCAAGCGCGCCATCTTCCAGCACGACGTCGACCTCGACGGTGGGATTGCCACGGCTATCGAGAATTTCGCGGCCGATGATGTCGATGATGGCGGTCATGATGTGCACTTCCGTTCGTTAGAGCTGATCGGTGCCGCGGGTCTTACACGGACCGCAAGCAAATGTGAACGCTTGGAGGGTGGGCTTCGACTGACGCGTGAAGCGGCTCGGACTAAGGTTGACCGCATCTGGTCTGCGCGCAAAACCTCAATCTGAAACAGTCGGGGTAACGCCATGAATCGCCGCCAGTTTCTTGCCTCGAGCATCGCCCTCCTCGCGACCCGCCCGAGTTTTGCGCAGGAAGGCCCGTTCCGGACAAAATACTACCCCATTAGCTCCGGCATCGGTCTGCACGACCTCGCTAGCTCCGGCATCGGTCTGCACGACCTCGCTCCCGCTCCCGATGGCACGGTCTGGTTTACGGCCCAGGGCAAGGGCCTGCTCGGCAGGCTCGATCCGAAGGATGGCAGCCACAAGACGGTCAGCCTCGGCCAGGGCGCCGCCCCGCACGGCGTGACCATCGGCCCCGACGGCGCGCCCTGGATCACCGAGGGCGGCCAGAATGCGATCGCCCGCGTCGATCCTTCCGACCTCAAGGTCACCCTGTTCCGCCTGCCCGAGAAGTTCGCCTACGCCAATCTCAACACCGGCGTGTTCGACAAGGACGGCACCTATTGGTTCACCGGCCAGTCCGGCTATTACGGCCGCCTCAAGCCGAACGCGGGCGGGATGGACGTGTTCAGGGCGCCCAAGGGCGTCGGCCCCTACGGAATCACCGTCACGCCCAAGGGCGACGTCTGGTATGCCTCGCTTGCCGGCAGCTATATTGCCAGGATCGATCCGGCGACGGGCAGCGCCAGTGTGGTCGAGCCGCCGACGCCGAGCCAGGGTTCGCGACGGGTCTGGTCGGATTCGAAAAGCCGGATCTGGGTCAGCGAGTGGAACAGTGGCCACGTCTCGGTGCACGATCCCGCGGAAGCCTCCTGGAAGACCTGGAAGCTGCCCGGCGAGCGTCCCCGCACCTACGCGGTCTATGTCGATGACAAGGACAAAGTCTGGCTGACCGATTTCTCCGCCAACGCCATCGTCCGCTTCGATCCCGCCACCGAGCGTTTCAACGTGTTCGCCAGCGACAAGGCTAACGCCAATGTGCGCCAGCTCGACGGGAGGCCGGGCGAGCTCTGGGGCTGCGAATCCGGCAACGACCGGATCGTCATGATCCAGACGGTCGCCGCCGGTTGACGACAGCGGCATTTGCGTCCATCCCGGCACGCGGAACAGGATGTGACGACAATGGCGAAGAAATCCCTTCAGCTGGGCCGCGCGGTCGAATGGCCGCACACACCGGAAGAAGCGCAGCTCGACCGCGTGCCGAACCCGCAAAAGGGCACGGACTATCTGGTACGCTTCACCGTGCCGGAATTCACCTCGCTCTGCCCGGTCACGGGACAACCGGATTTCGCACATCTGATGATCGACTACGCCCCCGGCCAATGGTTACTGGAGTCGAAGTCGCTCAAGCTCTACATCGCGAGCTTCCGCAATCACGGCGCCTTCCACGAGGACTGCACCGTGATGATCGGCAAGCGCATCGCGAGCGAGATCAAGCCGAAGTTCCTACGCATCGGGGGCTATTGGTATCCGCGCGGCGGCATTCCAATCGACGTGTTCTGGCAGACGGGCCGCGCGCCGAAGGGATTGTGGGTGCCCGAGCAGGGCGTCGCGCCCTATCGCGGCCGGGGCTGAGCTTGAAGAGACCGTTTCTGACTCACCGCGTTCGGTCTCGACCGCGAAGATTTGCTCGCTCGGGGGACGAGGTATAGCGGCTAACAACCATGCCGCTCGAATAAGCCTTGGCCTCGAGTAATTTTAGCTTCCTGAACCCCGACGCCGCGAAGATCCTGACGCCGTCACCCAATACCGCCGGGTTGACGTAGAATTGAAACTCGTCAACGAGACCTTGTTCGATCAGCGCCGCGGCAAACCCCGCGCCACCGAACACGCCAATGTCGCGCCCTCGTTGGCTCTTTAAGGCGCCGACCACCTCGTGCAAATCTCCGCTGACAAGCGTGGTTCGTTCCCACGCCGGCTCCGTTGGCTTATTCGTCGGAACCATTTTGCTCATTTCTGTGATACGCTTAGCGAACGCGTAGAATGGCTCAGTTGGGTAGCGGTTCGCTGCGTTCTCCCAATGCCGTAGATACCCTTCATTCAGCATCTTCCGACTGAGAAGAATCGTGTCGATGCGCTCGAAGTGAGCATTGAAATCGCGCTTCAGTTCATCATCCCAAAAGTTGTTGTCACCCCAACCCCATAGCTGCCAATTTACCGTTCCGTAGGAGCCGACAAAGCCATCGGCTGACACCTGCATCTGGAGGATAAGTTTTCGCATCGGTCTATTCTCTCGAATCATGCAAGGATCGAAGCTGCGAACGATTCAGCAGCCCATTGTTTGAAGGTCGTTCGAGCTGTGTTTTCTGAAGCTGGCGTGTCGAGTGCCCATCGCTCTTGGCGATTGAAGCTCGCTGGGGTTTCGATCAACGCTTCCGTGAAGCTGGCTGATATCCCGTTTGCGATCATGCTGCTGCGGGCGTCATCGAGCGGGACAGATCGATAAGTCACGTCTTTGCGCAGTTTCCTGCCCAGGAGCTCTGTCACCTTCTGAAATATTTAAAAGCCGCCGCTTGCAACCTGATGGATATCTGCGGGCATTTTCCACCACTCCTCCAGCATTGAGACTTTGTGATTGGTTTACATTTGGAAGCATTTGACGCCAGCCTCGAATGATGTCAATAGTAAATCGATTTACAAAGGGAACTACGGATGTCGGGAAGACAGCGATCAGGTTGCCCAATCAGTCTGTCGCTGGAGTTGCTCGGCGATCGCTGGACGCTGCTGATTGTGCGTGACATCGTTTTCGCGGGGAAACAGCACTTCCGGGAATTTCTGCAGTCCGATGAATCGATATCATCGCGGACGCTTGCGGAGCGGCTTCAAACGCTGCAAGAAGGCGGCGTCCTTACCCGTCATGACGACCCCACGCATAAACTGAAGGCGATTTATCGCCTTACGGAGGCGGGCATTGATCTGCTGCCTGTCCTCGCCGAGCTTGGCTTATGGGGCAGCAAATATCGTAATGCTGATCCGGATCTTGGTGCGATTGCCGAGAGACTATCGGCGGGGGCCCCAAGATGCTTTCCCAGATGAAGCAAAAACTGAGGACAGGAGGTTCTAAATGACGATACGCCGCGTCAGGCGCTAGACATCTTTTAGGCGACTGCATCCGATGGCGCCCGCTGTTTCAACAGCCGCGCACAGGCGAAGCCCAGCGCGACCATGATCGCGGCGCTCGCGAACAGGGTCGGCATCTTGCCGCCATGCTGGAGGCCAAGTCCATAGGCGAGCGGCCCCACCGTCTGCCCCATGAAGAAGAAGAACGAATGCAGCGACAACGCGGTTGCGCGCGCCTCGACCGAGAGTTCGCTGGCAAACATCTGAAGGCAGCCATGGGCGATGTAGAAGCCCCATCCCATCACGATGAGATTGAACGCCTGCACTTCCCAGCGCAGGCCGAAGCCGACGGCAACGAGCTGCGAAGCCACCAGCGTCATGCCCGCGATCATCATTCCCTTCATGCCCAGCCATGGCAGCAGGCGCGACACCGTCAGCGTGTAGAACAAGCCGCCGACCGCAAAGCCCGCGATGACGATGCCCGCGATCGAGAGCGACGTCTGACCGAGCTCGAACAGGAACGAAGCGATGTAGGGAAACAGGCCGAGCACGCAGCAGCCTTCGATGAACACCGCCGCATAACAGACATAGGCGTTCGGGTTGGTGAAGATGGTGCGATAGCCCGCCTTCAGCGCCGACAGGCTCGTCTTCGGCGGATGCTTGACCTTGGCGCCACGAAAACCGGCGGCGACCGCGATCGAGGCAACGATCACCAGCGCGCCGAGCACCGCCAGCACGCCGCGCCAGCCGAGGAAATCGCCGATCAAGCCGGAGGCCGAGGCGCCGAGGAGATTGCCCGTCATCGCGCCGGCGAGCGTGCGGCTGATCGCGACCTGGCGCTTCTCCGGACCGACGAGATCGCTGGTCAGGCTGAGCGCCACCGGAAACACGCCGCCGGAGCCGATACCGGCGAGGATACGGGTCGCGAACAGAACCGAGAATGAGCTCGAGAGCGCCCCCAGGATGTTGGCAAGGCCGAGCAGCGCGAGGCAGCCGATCATCAGCCGCGTCTTGCCGAACAGATCGGCGGCGGCGCCGACGATCGGCTGGATGATCGAGAAGGTGAAGGCGAACACCGCGGCAAAACCGGCAGCGGTCGCGATGCTGACGCCAAAGTCCTCCGCGACGTGCGGCAGCACCGGATCGAGCGCGCGCGCGGAGAGCGCCGCGGCGAAGCTTGCACCGGAGATGACGTAAAGCGCGGCCGGCAGGCCGTGATCGTGCGCCCGCGCCTCGCCTTGCTGCATCAGCGCGGGTCGGCTTTGGTCGAATCCTTGGCGAGCGCGTCGAACGCCATCAGCCTTCGGATCAGCCCTTCGAACTCGCGCAGCGGCACCATGTTGGGTCCGTCGGACGGCGCGCTGTCAGGATCGGGATGGGTCTCGATGAAGATACCGGCAACACCGACGGCGACGGCTGCGCGTGCGAGCACCGGCACGAATTCGCGCTCGCCTCCGGAAGACGTCCCCTTCCCGCCCGGCTGTTGCACCGAATGAGTCGCGTCGAAGATCACGGGGGCGCCGGTGGTGCGCGCCAGGATCGGCAGCGCGCGCATGTCGGAGACCAGGGTGTTGTAGCCGAAGGACGCGCCGCGTTCGGTGACGAGCACGTTGGGATTGTTCGCGCTCGTGATCTTGGACACGACGTTGGCCATGTCCCAGGGCGCAAGAAACTGACCCTTCTTGACGTTGACGACCTTGCCGGTTGCGGCCGCCGCCAGCAGCAGATCGGTCTGGCGACATAGGAAGGCGGGAATCTGCAACACGTCCACCGCCTGCGCCACCTCGGCACACTGCCCGGCGTCATGCACGTCGGTCAGGACCGGCAGGCCGAGCGACGATCGGATTTCGGCGAAGATCGGCAGCGATTGTGCAAGTCCGAGGCCACGCGCGGCCGACGCGCTGGTGCGATTGGCCTTGTCGAATGAGGTCTTGTAGACGAGGCCGATCTGCAGTCGCGCGGCGATCTCCTTCAGCGCGGAGGCCACCTCCAGCGCATGCTGGCGGCTTTCGAGCTGACACGGCCCGGCAATGATCGAGATCGGCAGATCATTGCCGAATTTGACCTTGCCAATGGTGACGACCGGCGCCGCTGACGTCGAAGAGCTCAAGGCAAATCCCTCGTTTCGGCGCGACCATAGCCGCGATGAAGGGCGGATCAACCCCGTTCGGCCTGGGCTCCCAGAATATCAGGGTTGCGCCCAGGCTCCCCGCGACGCCCTCGCGCCGGCCGTCTCTACTTCACCGACGAGAAGGCGGTCGGCGCCAGGATCTGGCTGACGATGTTGCCGACGATCTGGCCGTCCGCCTCGCTCTCGGCGCGCCCTTTCATCCAGTCCGGATCGGTCATGAAGGCGGCCCACTTCTTCTCGCGCTCGGCGAGCGACTCCCAGGCCAGGAAATAGGTCAGCTCCTGGTTGGATTCACCGATCAGGGTCGTGAAGAACCCGGCCTGCTTGATGCCGTGCTTTTCCCACACCTTCAGCGTGACGGTCTCGAACCGCTTGAGCAGTGCCGGCAGGCGGCCGGGCACGCAGCGATAGATGCGCATTTCGTAGATCATTCGTATTCCTCCCTGATCAGGTCCGGCGGTTATAACGGCCGGCCCCGACGGTGTCTTGAGGCCCGCTCGGCCGCCCCGGTAGCGTTCCGTGCATGGCTAGAGCCGCTCAAGCCGCTTCATCGAGAGCCGGTTTCCGCAATGCTGCCGCAATGATACGGCCGCTAGAATGGCGCGATTGAGGTTGAGGTGGGGATCATGCGGATTTTGCTCGTCGAGGACGAGGCCGAAATGGCCGACGCGCTGGCGTCGGCGCTGAAGCGCTACGACATGGTCGTGGACCACGCCCCCACGCTTGCCGAGGCGGAAGAGGCCATTTCTGCCGACGTCCACGCCGCCGTCCTGCTCGATCGCCAGCTTCCCGATGGCGACGGTCTCACCCTGATCCCGAAACTCAGGGCGCGCGCCGACGGCGTGCCGATCATCGTGTTGACGGCGCGCGGCGAACTCGCCGACCGGGTCGCCGGGCTCGACTGCGGGGCGGATGATTATCTGTCAAAGCCGTTCGCAGTGGAGGAATTGCTGGCGCGGCTGCGCGCCGTGCTGCGCCGGCCCGCCGGGCTGCATCCCGACATCATGCACGCCGGCCGCCTCGCCTTCGATTTCGGCCATCGCGAGGCAAGCATCGACGGGGCTCCGCTCGAGCTGCCGCGACGCGAGCTCCTCGTGCTGGAAGCCCTGGTCCGTCGCATGGGCCGGACCGTGCTGCGCTCCGCGCTGGAAGAAGCCGTCTACAGTTTCGACGACGAGATCCAGTCGAATGCGCTCGATACGCACGTGTCGCGCCTGCGCCGCAAACTCTCGGAAGCCGATGCGCGCGTGGAGATCCACGGCATCCGCGGCGTCGGCTATCTCTTGAAGAAGCTGCTATGAGCAAGCACCACGAACCCTATTGCCTGCGCTCGCGGCTGAGCTGGCGCCTGCTGTCGCTCCAGGCGGTGCTGCTCACGGCGCTCGTTGCCGTCGTCGTCGGGGCATTGAGCGCGTCGGGATTCGTGATCGCCGGGCGCGACGAAGATCGCGTGATCGATATCGTCCAGCGCGCGCTCGGACGCGACGCGCAAGGCGACCTGGTCCTGCGGCCGACGACCGAGCTGAAACAATTGCGCAGCGAGACCCCCGATCTCTGGTTCCTGGTCCGCGACAGGCAGGGACATTCGCTAAGCGAAGGCGCCGTGCCGGCCGAATTCGCCGCCATCGGCAGCGGCCTCGACCAGATCAGCCAGGCCCGGCTCGGGTGGCAGCTGTTCGAGGACGATCCGCGCAAGCCCCCGGCGCGGCTGAAGCGGGTCGATACCGACGCCGGCAATGTGCAAATCATCACGGCGACGCAAGGCAAGCTCACGGGCGCCAAGGCGTTGATCATGACATCGCTTGCACTGCTCGGCATCGCCCTGCCTGGCCTGCTCCTCATGGGAACGGCGACGTTCATCGCCACGCCGATGATCGTGCGGCGCGCCTTCGAGGCGCTCGATGCGACGGCGGACCAGGCGCGGCACATCGACATCCATCAACGCGGCGCGCGGCTGTCGCTGGACCGGATTCCGCTGGAAGTCGTGCCGCTCGTGACCGCGGTCAACGACGCGCTGGCGCGGCTAGACCAGGGCTATGCCCGCCACAAGCGCTTCGTCGCCGATGCCGCACACGAGTTGCGCACACCGATCGCGATCCTGAACACGCGGCTGGAGTCGCTTCCAGCGGGGCCGGACAAGACCCGGTTGCTGGAGGATTCCGCGCGGCTGGCAACGCTTGCCGAGCAGCTGCTGGACATTCAAAGGCTCGACCGCTGCGGCCATCCCTTCACGCGCGTTGACCTCGTCGCAATCGCGCAAAGCGCGGCCGCAGATCTTGCGCCGCTGGCCATTGCCGCCGGCTACGAGTTGGCGCTCGACGCCCCCTCCACGCCGGTCGAAACGATCGGCGATGCGGCGGCGCTGGAGCGCGCGCTGACCAACCTTGTGCAGAATGCGATCGAGCACGGCCCGCGCCGCGGCACTATAGGCATTCGTGTCAGCAGGCCCGCGAGCATCGAGGTCACGGACGAAGGCGCCGGCATTCCGGCCGATCAGCGCGAACAGATATTCGAACCGTTCTACCGGCTGACACCGCTGGATCGCGGTGCCGGCCTCGGTCTCAACATGGTGCGCGAGATCGTGCTCCTGCATGGCGGCCACATCTCGGTCGCGGACACAGCGATCGGCGGCGCGTGCTTCAGGATGTCACTGCCGCCCGTCCGGGAGAATTGACGCAATCGACAGGCGGTACGCAATGCTGTCGCAATGCACTCAAGCGATTGTTCGGCCGCCTCACCTCTGACCTGCGAGGCGCAACCAAGATGCCGGAGTGCGCATGCCCAACGATTTCCTCTCGTTCTTCCTGTCATGGATGTCAGCCCCGCGCCGCGTCGGCGCGATCGCGCCGTCAGGCGCGGCGCTGGCCGATCTCATCACCCGCGAGATCACCGCATCGACCGGCCCTGTTCTCGAGCTCGGCCCCGGCACCGGCGCGTTCACCTACAAGCTGCTCAAACGCGGCGTGCGCCAGCAGGACCTCACGCTGATCGAATACGGCTCCGACTTCATGAAGGTGCTCCAGATGCGTTTTCCGAACGCGCGCGTCTTGTGGATGGATGCAGGGCGGCTCGCAACGGAGCGCCTCTATGACGGCGCGCCCGTCGGCGCGGTCGTGAGCGGCCTGCCGCTGCTCAACATGTCGACGCGCAAGGTGGTCTCGATCGTCGGTGGCGCGTTCAGTCATGTCCGCCCCGGCGGCGCCTTCTACCAGTTCACCTACGGCATGAGTTGTCCGATCCCGCGGCCCGTGCTCGACCGGCTGGGCTTGCGCGCAAAGCTGGTGGATCGTGCCCTGCTGAACGTGCCGCCGGCCGCCGTCTACAAGCTGACGCGACGGCCGCAGATGAAGCTCGTCACGGGATCGCTTGCGCCTTATACGTCAATGCCGGCCGCGCCGGAGCCGATGCATCTTGCAGGTGACTGCACCGCCACGCGCTGAGCGATTACACCAGGCGGCTCTGAACCATTGCCGCGCGAATGAACGACGCGAACAGCGGATGCGGCTCGAACGGTCGCGACTTCAGTTCCGGATGGAACTGGACGCCGATGAACCAGGGGTGATCCTCGTACTCGACGATCTCCGGCAGCACGCCGTCGGGCGACAGGCCCGAGAATTTCAGCCCGTGCTGCTCGAGGCGATCCTTATAGGCGGTGTTGACCTCGTAGCGATGGCGGTGGCGCTCGGAAATCTCGGTCGCGCCGCCATAGACTTCCGAAACGCGGCTGCCGCGATTGAGCGCCGCGGGATAGGCGCCCAAGCGCATCGTGCCGCCGAGATCGCCGGCGTTGGTGCGCTTCTCGAGCTCGTTGCCGCGCAGCCATTCCGTCATCAGGCCGACCAAGGGCTCCTTGGTCGGGCCGAACTCGGTGGAGTTGGCCTCCTCGATCCCGACGAGATTCCGAGCTGCCTCGATCACCGCCATCTGCATGCCGAAGCAGATGCCGAAATACGGCACGTCGCGCTCGCGCGCGAACTGCGCCGCGCGGATCTTGCCTTCGGCGCCGCGCTGGCCGAAGCCGCCGGGCACCAGAATGCCGTTGACGTGCTCGAGGAACGGCGCGGGATCTTCCTTCTCGAAGATCTCGCTTTCGATCCAGTCGAGATTGACCTTCACCTTGTTGGCGATGCCGCCATGGGAGAGCGCCTCGATCAGCGACTTATACGCATCCTTCATGCCGGTATACTTACCGACGATGGCGATGGTGACGTTGCCCTCGGGATTGCGGATGCGCTCGTTGATCTGCTGCCAGCTCCGCAGCTCCGGCGGAATTCGCGAGCCGATGCCGAAGGCGGCAAGCACTTCGTCGTCGAGGCCTGCCGCATGGTAAGCCTGAGGGACAGCGTAGATGCTGTCGGCGTCGCGCGCCTCGATGACGGCGCTCTCGCGCACGTTACAGAACAGCCCGAGCTTGCGCCGTTCCTCCTTCGGGATCTCGCGATCGGTACGGCAGAGCAGGATGTCCGGCTGGATGCCGATCGAGCGCAGCTCCTTGACGGAGTGCTGCGTCGGCTTTGTCTTCAGCTCACCGGCGCTCGGGATGTAAGGCAGCAGCGTCAAATGAATGTAGATGGCGTGATCGCGCGGCAACTCGTTCTTGAGCTGGCGGATCGCCTCGAAGAACGGCAGGCCCTCGATGTCGCCGACGGTGCCACCGATCTCGACCAGCACGAAGTCGTAATCGTCGTTGCCGTCGAGGACGAAATCCTTGATGGCGTTGGTGACATGCGGAACCACCTGGATGGTCGCGCCGAGATAATCGCCGCGCCGCTCCTTGGAGATGATGTCCTGATAAATGCGCCCGGTCGTGATGTTGTCGGCCTTGGTCGCCGGCCGCCCGGTGAAGCGCTCATAGTGACCGAGATCGAGGTCGGTCTCCGCGCCGTCATCGGTCACGAACACTTCGCCGTGCTGATACGGCGACATCGTTCCGGGATCGAGATTGAGATAGGGGTCAAGCTTGCGGAGGCGGACCTTGTAGCCCCGAGCTTGCAACAGGGCACCGAGTGCCGCTGAAGCCAGACCCTTGCCGAGCGAAGAAACCACGCCGCCGGTGATGAATATGTACCGCGCCATGGGGCTTAACCTCTAATCCCTCGAATTCGATTCGCCAAAGCGATTCGTATTCCGCCCCAAACATTTTGCGGGGCTGTGGGTGAGCCAGAACTGAAAGTGGTGACAGAGCCTTGATAGGGATTGTTGATCCAGGACGGTAGAAGCCGCCCTGCATGGCCCCCCTGTTTTATTGCGAACGCGGTACCTGCGGGCCGCTCGGTGCCGGAGCCTGCTGCTGCTCGTCGGCCTTCTTCAGCGAATCCAGGATGCCACCCGAGGTCGGCGGCGCGATCGGTCCGCCACCGGCCGGCTGTGTCTGCGACGCCGGCGCACCGATGATCGACGACGGCTTGCGGTCGTAGCCGGCATACCAGGACAGGAACAGGCTGGTGAGGAAGAAGCCGACGGCCAGAATCGCGGTGGTCCGCGTCAGAAGGTTCGCCGTGCCGCGGCTCGACATGAAGCCTGCGCCGCCTCCCATGCCGAGGCCCCCGCCTTCCGACTTCTGGAGCAGGACGGCGCCGATCATAACGGTGACGATCATGAGGTGAATGACGATGACAACGGTCTGCATAGTGTCCTTCCGTCACAAGCCGACAGCGCCGAGACGGCGGCCAATCGTGCTTCGCGGGGTTTTCCTGAAGTTGCGCGGTGTTACACGATCGGACGGGGCATTGCCACCCCCGATCAGCCCCGGACCAGTGGTTTGAACCAGCCAGGGACGGCCCTGCCTAATTAGGGCAGCCCTGCGCAATCGCAAGGAAATCGGTCGCCTTCAGACTGGCCCCGCCGACCAGCGCGCCATTGACGTTCTTCACGGCCATCAGCTCGGCCGCGTTCGAGGGCTTGACCGAGCCGCCATAGAGAATGCGCATCCCGGCGCCGTCGGCCTTGAACCTGGAGGTCAGGAATTCCCGGATAAAGCCATGAATCTGCTCGACATCCCGAGACGTCGGGGTCAGGCCGGTGCCGATCGCCCAGACCGGCTCATAGGCCACGACCAGATTGGCGGAGGTCGAGCCATCCGGCAGCGAGCCGGTGAGCTGGCCGCGCAGGATATCCAGGGTCTGGCCCGCATCGCGCTGGCCCTGCGTCTCTCCGATACAGACGATCGCCGTCACCCCGGCGCGCCAGGCGGCCTCAGCCTTCTGCCGGATCAGGGCATCGCCCTCGCCATGGCCGGCGCGGCGCTCGGAATGGCCGACGATGACGGCGGTCGCACCCGAATCCGCTAGCATTTCGGCGGCGATGTCGCCGGTATGGGCGCCCGAGGCTTTGGGGTGGCAATCCTGGGCCCCCACCGCGACCTTCTTGCCGCGTGCCTTCTCGGCAAAGGCAGCGATCAGGGTCGCCGGCGGGCAAACCAGCAGCTCGGCTTTGCCGGCCACCTCTGCCGCGCCATTGAGCATGGCGTCGAATTCGGCAGTCGAGGCCTTGAGGCCGTTCATTTTCCAGTTGCCGGCGATCAGGGGGCGGATGGCATCGGTCATGTCAAATTCCAGCAAAATTTGGTTTGTTCATGCGCTAGCAGAGGTCCCGTGGCAGTTCCAGAGACCAGGGGCTTTTAACCGCAGGGATCGAAAGCCCGCTAGACCCGAGGTTGCGGGGGGAAAGCCACCACTTTATGATGATTGATCAATTTGGTGACGCGCTTTTGCGGAATCTGCATTAAGACGCGCTCCCGTTCCCCTCCTGCCAAACAAGTTGGACCAAATGCTTCGAGGAATGCGCAAGGCCTCATCAAACTGGCTCGGCAAGACCATTATGGCCATTGTGATGGGCGTGCTGATCATCAGTTTCGGCGTTTGGGGCATTGCCGACATCTTCAAGGGTTTTGGGCAATCCACCGTGGCCAAGGTCGGCGGCACCGAGATTTCGTTGAACGAGTTCCGCCAGATTTACACTGATCGCCTCCAGCAGATCAGCCGCCAGTTCGGCCGGCCGCTGTCGCCTGAGCAGGCGCGCGCCTTCGGCCTCGACCGTCAGGTGCTCCAGCAGACGATCGCGGAAGCCGCCCTCGACGAAGAGGCGCGCCGGCTCGGGCTCGGCCAGTCCGACGACCAGATCCGCCAGCTCATCATGAACGACCCGAACTTCAAGGGCGTCGGCGGCAACTTCGATTCGAACCGCTTTCAGTCCGTGATCCGCAATTTCGGCTATACCGAGCAGCGCTACGTTTCGGAGCAGCGCAAGGTCTCACTGCGTCGGCAGATCACCGGCACGATCGGTGCCGGCCTCGAGCCGCCGAAGGCGATGCTCGACGTGCTGACGCGCTTCCAGAACGAGCAGCGCGCCATTGAATTCGTCAGGCTCGACGCAGCCCAGGCAGGCACCATCGACGCGCCATCGCCGGAGGCGCTCGCCGCCTATTTCGAGGATCACAAGGTCCAGTTCCGCGCGCCCGAATATCGCAAGATCGCGTTCGTCGTGGTCTCGCCGGAGGAGATCGGCAAGTGGAGCGAGGTGTCGGACGAGGACGCCAAGAAAGCATTCGACCAGCGCAAGGACCGGCTCGGCACGCCGGAGAAGCGCCAGATCCAGCAGATCGTATTCCCCAACGCCGCCGAGGCACAGGCCGCACGCGAGCGGCTCACCAGCGGGACGTCGTTCGAGGACCTCGGCAAGGAGCGCGGACTGAGCGCGTCTGACGTCGATCTCGGGCTCGTGACCAAATCCTCGCTCGATCCCGCCGTTGGAGACGCTGTCTTCGCGCTTCCCGCCGGTGAAATCAGCCAGCCGATCCAGGGCCGTCTCGGCACGTCGATCGTCAAGGTCGAAAAGATCGAGCCGGGCACTGAGGCGAACTACGCGAGCGTTGCCGCCGACATCAAGCGCGAGATCGCCACCGAGCGTGCGCGCGTCAAGGTCGCCGATCTCCGCGACAAGATGGAAGACGAGCGCGGCGGCGGTGCCAGCGTGATCGACGCGGCGCAGAAGCTCGGCCTCACCGCCTTGACCATCGACGCCGTCGACCGTTCCGGCCGAGCGCCGAGCGGCCAGCCGGTCTCCGGCATTCCGCAGGGCCTCGACGTGGTGTCGCAGGCCTTTAACACCGATGTCGGCGTCGACAATGACTCGATCTCGTTCAAGGGCGGCTATGTCTGGTACGACGTGCTTGCCATCACGCCCTCGCGCGACCGCAATCTCGACGAGGTTCGCGACCAGGTCGAGGTGCGCTGGCGCCAGGACCAGATCGCGACCAAGCTGAAGGCCAAGGCGACCGAGATGGTGCAGAAGCTCGAATCTGGCGGCAAGCTCGCCGACGAAGCAGCCGCGATCGGCGCCAAGGTCGAGACCGCCACCGGCTTCAAGCGGGACGACTCGCCCGCCAGCGTGCCCGCGGCCATCGTGTCGGCCGCCTTCCGCGTCGCCAAGGACGGCGTCGGGCAGACGGCAGTGACCGGCGGCACCGAGGTGATCGTGTTCCGCGTTACCGAGATCATCGATCCCACCGTCGATGCCGCTTCCGATGCGGTCAAGAAGCTGAAGGACAGTCTCGACCGCGCGCAGACCGAGGAGCAGGTCGCGTCCTACGTCAACAAGCTTGAAACCGACATCGGGACCACGATTAATCAGGCCGCCTTCGCGCAGGTGACCGGCGCGAACCAGTGAGTTGAAAGCACGCGATGGACGACCTGAAATCGATCATTGGAAAAGTGGCGACCGGCGCCAGCCTGTCGCGTGACGAAGCGGCTTCCGCCTTCGACGCCGTGATGTCCGGCGAGGCTACGCCCTCGCAAATGGGCGGCCTGCTGATGGCGTTGCGGGTACGCGGCGAGACCGTGGACGAGATCACCGGCGCGGTCTCGGCCATGCGCTCCAAGATGCTCACGGTCGATGCGCCCGCGGACGCCGTCGACATTGTCGGCACCGGCGGCGACGGCTCCGGCTCGGTCAATGTCTCGACCTGTGCCTCCTTCATCGTTTCGGGCGCCGGTCTGCCGGTGGCCAAGCACGGCAACCGCGCGCTATCGTCGCGTTCGGGCGCTGCCGACGTGCTGGCTTCGCTCGGGGTGAAGATCGATCTGAGGCCGGAGCAGGTCGGCCGCTGCATACGCGAATGCGGCATCGGCTTCATGTTCGCGCCCGCCCATCATCCCGCCATGAAGAACGTCGGCCCGACCCGGGTGGAGCTTGCGACACGCACGATCTTCAACCTGCTCGGTCCGTTGTCCAATCCGGCCGGTGTGAAGCGGCAGATGGTCGGCGTGTTCTCCCGGCAATGGGTGCAGCCGCTGGCGCAAGTGCTCAAGAACCTCGGCTCTGAATCCGCCTGGGTCGTGCACGGTTCAGACGGCCTCGACGAAATCACCCTCACCGGCCCGACCTTCGTCTCCGCGCTCCACAATGGCGAGATCCGGAATTTCGAGGTGACGCCGGAGGACGCGGGCCTGCCGCGCTGCGAGGCCGGTGCACTCAAAGGCGGCGACGCCGACGCCAACGCTATCGCCTTGCAGGGCGTGCTCGACGGCAAACCGAGCCCCTACCGTGACGTCGCGCTGATCAACGCCGCTGCCGCATTGGTCGTGGCGGGGCGTGCCGGGGATCTCAAGGAAGGTGTCGTGATCGGCGCAAAATCACTCGACAGCGGCGCGGCGCGCGCGCGGCTGAAACATTTGATCGCGGTCTCGAACGGCTGAGCCTGACATGTCGGACATCTTGACCAAGATCGAAGCCTACAAGCGCGAAGAAATCGCTGCGGCCAAGCGCGCGCAGCCGCTGTCGGCGGTAGAGGCGAAGGCCAAGGCGCAAGCAGCACCGCGCGGCTTCCTGCGCGCGATCAAGGCCAAGCACGCCAATGGCGACTACGCGCTGATCGCGGAGGTCAAGAAGGCGTCGCCGTCAAAGGGCCTGATCCGCGCCGATTTCGATCCGCCGCTGTTGGCCAGGGCCTATGAGGCCGGCGGCGCTGCCTGCCTGTCCGTGCTGACGGACACGCCCTCGTTCCAGGGCCATCTCGACTTCATGGTGGCGGCCCGCGCGGCAACGTCACTGCCGGTGCTGCGCAAGGATTTCATGTTCGACATCTATCAGGTGGCGGAGGCCCGCGCGCACGGCGCCGACTGCATCCTGATCATCATGGCGGCGCTCGATGATGCCGCGGCCAAGGAGCTCGAGGATGCCGCCATCGCCCACGGCATGGACGTGCTGATCGAGATCCACGACCGCGCCGAGCTTGACCGCGCGCTGAAGCTGCGTTCGCCGATGATCGGCGTCAACAATCGCAATTTGCGCACCTTCGAAACCACGCTTGCGACCAGCGAAACATTGGCGCCGCTGATCCCCGGCGACCGGCTGATGGTCGGCGAGAGCGGCATCTTCACGCCCGCCGATCTCGCCCGGCTCGAGCGCGTCGGCATGTCGACCTTCCTGGTCGGCGAGAGCCTGATGCGGCAAGCCGATGTTACCGCTGCGACGCGCACATTGCTGGCGCGCGAGACGACGGCGCGCGCGACGGGCACGCGCTGACATGGCCCGCAAGCCGACCGCGACGAAACCAGCCAAGTCCGAGTCCAAGACCCAGTCCAACACCAAGACCGGCCCTGCCCTCACCCATATCGGCGCCTCCGGCGAGGCGCGGATGGTTGACGTGTCGGACAAGCCCGCCAGCGAGCGGCTCGCGGTCGCGGAAGGACGCGTCGTCATGACCAGGGCGACGCTTGACCTGATCGTGTCCGGCAACGCCAAGAAGGGCGACGTGCTCGGCACCGCCCGCATCGCCGGCATCATGGCCGCCAAGCGCACCGCGGAGCTGATCCCGCTCTGCCATCCGCTCGCGCTGTCGAAGGTAACGGTCGAGATCGAGCCAGACGCAACGCTGCCAGGCTGCCTCGTCCGCGCCAGCGTGAAGGTCACGGGCCCGACCGGCGTCGAGATGGAAGCGCTCACCGCGGTCTCGGTCGCCTGCCTCACCATCTACGACATGATCAAGGCGGTGGAGCGCGGCGTGCGCATCGAAGGCATCCATCTGGTCGAGAAGCTCGGCGGCAAGTCCGGCCATTACCGCGTCTGATTGCGGCTGCTACTTCAACGACGCGCTGATCGACCCGAATTTTGAATTGAGCTTGCTGCCCAGGCCGTCCACCACGGCGACGATCGCGAGCGCAATCAGCCCATACTCGATCGCATATTGATTGCTTTTGCGAGGGTCCCTTCACGGCCCATTAACCCAGCTTGCTAACTTCGCCTCCACTCCGTTCCCGTAAACCAACGGATGTTTCCGGGGCCAAGAATTGACCCTGGCGTGTGCACGACAACGATCGATCATGATGACGGGATTCGGCAGTCGCCTTTTTGACCAGGCCTTCGTGCGCAGCGGACCGATCCGCTGGCTGGTGGTGGGCGGCACGCTGTTGATCGCTGCGATCGCCGTCGGCGCGACGCTGATGGCGCAGAATTTCCGCGAACGTGCGCTGCGCAGCTCCGGGCGCGAGCTGGAAAACACCGTGCTGATGCTGGCCCATCATTTCGACCAGCAATTGCAGGATTTCGCGGTCATCCAGAAGGATTTCGTCGACTACGTCCGCGCAAGCGGCATCACCAGTGCGGCGGACTATCGCAAGCGCCTCGCCGGCCAGGACCTCCACCGGATGCTGCGTTCGAAGATCGAGGCACTGCCCTACATGGGCGGCGTCAATATCATCGATGCCGAAGGCAATTTGATCAATTCGTCGGCGGCATGGCCGGCCCCGAACGTGAACGTTGCCGATCGCGCCTATTTCCAGACCTTCCGGTACGATCCCGACGCTCCCGACGTCCTGATCGAGCCACTCTACAGTCGCATCTCCGGCGCATGGACCATCCTGATCGTGCGCAAGGTCGTCGGACCGAACGGCGAATTCATGGGTGTGGTCGGACGCGGCATCGAGCCGGCAAACTTCGAAAAATTCTTCGAGTCAGCCGTGCTCGGCGAAAGCACGACGATCTCGATGCTGCACCGGGACGGCACGATGCTCGCCCGTTATCCCCATTCCAGTGAATTGATGGGACGGAATTTCAAGAACGGTCCGTTCGCGCATCAAAGGGTTTTCGGGCTCGACCATTTTACCGGCCGCTTCATGAGCCCCGTCGACGGCGAGGACCGGCTGATTTCCTCACATGCCCTGCCTCACTTCCCGATCCTGATGATGGCCACCACGACGCGCGCGACGGCCCTGACGGACTGGCGCGAGCAGATCGGCATCCTGATCTCGGTCGCGGCCTCTTCCGCGCTCGCCATCGCGGGCGTGTTGATCGCGATCGTTCGCAAGCTCCTGGAGCAGCATCGTCTTTCGCGGGAACGGCTGACGCTGGAAAAGCAGCGTCTCGACCGCGCCGTCAACAACATGACCCAGGGCCTGCTGCTGTTCGACGCCTCGCAGCAGCTCGTGATCTGCAATCAGCGCTACATCGAGATGTACGGGCTGTCGGCCGAAATCGTGAGACCCGGCTGCAGCTTTCACGACATCATTGCACACCGCAAAGCCACCGGCTCGTTCACCGGCGATGCGGACCAGTATGTCGCACGGGTCCTGCGCGACGTCCACGTGCGCAATTCCATGGTGGTCGAGACCTCCCACGGTCGCTCGATCCAGATCGTGAACGAACCGCTCACGGACGGCGGCTGGGTGGCGACGCATGAGGACATCACGGAGCGCCGGCGTATCGAGGAGCGCATCACCCATCTCGCTCATTACGACGCACTGACCGACCTGCCCAACCGCACCATGTTCCACGAGCATCTGCGTCAGGAACTCGATCTCGTCGCCGGCGGCGAACAACTCGCGGTGCACTACATCGACATCGACGAGTTCAAGGGCGTCAACGACGCGCTCGGGCATCTCGTCGGCGACGAGCTCCTGAAGTCGGTCGCGCAGAGCCTCCACCGCTGTGCGGGGCCGGCGGACTTCGTGGCGCGCCTCGGCGGCGACGAATTTGCCATCGTCCAGAGCGCGGTGACATCGCCGGATCAGGTCAACGAACTCGTCGCGCGGGTGTTTGAGGCCATCCGCGCGCCGTTCGACTGCATGGGACATCATCTTGCCACCGACGCCAGCATCGGCATCGCGCTGGCGCCGCAACATGGAACGGCGCTGGACCAGATCCTGAAGAACGCGGATATGGCGATGTACGCCGCCAAAGCCGCCGGGCGCCGCACCTACCGTTTTTTCGAGTCGGAGATGGACGCCAAGATCCACGAGCGGCGGCAGCTCGAGATCGACCTGCGCCACGCCATCGCTCAAGGCGGGCTCGAAGGCGGCCTCGAGGTGTATTACCAGCCCTGCCTCAGCCTGAAGGACGACCGCATCACCGGCTGCGAGGCGCTGGTGCGCTGGCGCCATCCCGAGCGCGGCATGGTCTCGCCGGCGGAGTTCATCCCGATCGCCGAGGACACCGGCCTGATCAACGAGATCGGCGAATGGGTGCTGGCGACCGCCTGCCGGGATGCGGCGAACTGGCCCGACGACATCCGCCTCGCCGTCAACGTCTCGCCGGTGCAGTTCAAGAGCGGCACGCTGGCGCTGAAGATCATGGCAGCGCTTGCCGCCTCCAATTTGTCGGCAAGCCGGCTCGAGCTCGAGATCACCGAGGCGGTGCTGATCCGCGACGACGACACCGCGCTTGCGATCCTGCATCAACTCCGCGCCATCGGCGTCCGCATTGCGCTCGACGATTTCGGCACCGGCTACTCCTCGCTGAGCTATCTGCACCGCTTCCCCTTCGACAAGATCAAGATCGACCGCTGCTTCGTCAACGACATCGCCGGCCCTGACGGCTCCGCCAGCATCGTGCAGGCGGTCGTCAATCTCGCGGCCGCCCGCCGCATGACCACCACGGCCGAGGGCGTCGAGACCGAGGAGCAGCAGCGGTTGCTGCGCGCGCTCGGCTGCTCCGAGATGCAGGGCTATCTGTTCAGCGCCGCAAAGCCCGCCGACAAGGTGCTGGAGCTGTTCGCAGCTCATCGCAGCCGTCTCGCCCGGCGCGGCGGCAACGAAGGCCGCCGCCGCGAGGCAAGCTAGTTCGGACCTCGTGGTCGGCGCAGCGGCATTCCCAGAAGCTCTCCTCGATACACACGACGCAGGTGTCGCGGAGGTCATGCAATTGCTGGAGTTGCGGGTTCATCCCGGCGGCGAGGTCTGGTCGAGCGCGACCGCGCCCGCCGCTGGGCCGAGCGCGATGGCTGCTACGAGGCCACCTTCGCGGCCATGAACCCGAGCTGACACAGCGTCCCGAAACAAGTTCGCCCGGGAACGGCTATCCGCTCCCGGGCGATCAACACCTTACCGTCGCGAGCGCCTAGTTCGGCACCGCAGCCTTCGACGCCGGCTTGGCGGCGACCGCATTCGCGGTTTGGCCGTGCAGGAAGTCGTAGGCCGTATGCAGGGCCTTGTCGTCTTTCGCTTCCGGTGGGACATAGGACTGCGACCCGGTCTGCTCGGTGCCGTCGGCTGCCTGGAGATGACCGCGCATCTGGGACTCCGCCATGGTGTCCATCCGGCCCTTCAGCTCGGGCGGCACGTCTTGGAGGATCTCGATGTCGGGCGCGATGCCCTGGGCCTGGATCGAGCGGCCCGAGGGCGTGTAGTAGCGCGCCGTGGTCAGCGCCAGCGCGCCGTTGCCGGTGCCGAGCGGAATGATGGTCTGCACCGAGCCCTTGCCGAACGAGCGCGTGCCGATCAGCGTCGCGCGCTTGTGGTCATGCAGCGCGCCGGCCACGATTTCCGAGGCTGAGGCGGAGCCGCCGTTGACGAGAACCACCAGCGGCTTGCCCTTGGTGAGGTCGCCACCATGGGCGGTAAAGCGCTGGGTCTCTTCCGGATTGCGGCCGCGGGTCGAGACGACCTCGCCACGCTGCAGGAACGCGCTCGACACCGACACGGCCTGGTCGAGCAATCCGCCCGGATTGTTGCGCAGGTCCATCACGTAGCCTACCAGCTTCTCCGGCGGAACCTCCTTGGTGATCGATGCGATCGCCTTCTTCAGGCCATCGGTGGTCTGCTCGTTGAACGAGGTGACGCGGATATAGCCGATATCCCCGTTCTCGACGTGGAAGCGCACGGGACGCACATGGATGATCTCGCGCTTGATCGCGACGTCGAGCGGGGCGTCGGCGCCCTTGCGCACGATCGTGAGCTTGGTCTGGGTCTCGACCGGCCCCTTCATCTTGTTGACGGCCTGCTCGAGCGTCATGCCCTGCACGGCATCGCCGTCGATCTTGCTGATGAGGTCGCCCGACATGATGCCGGCCTTGGATGCCGGCGTGTCGTCGATCGGCGAGACGACCTTGACCAGCCCCTCCTCCATCGTGACCTCGATGCCGAGCCCGCCGAACTCGCCGGAGGTGGTCTCCTGCATCTCGGTCCAGGCCTTGTCGTTCATGTAGCGCGAGTGCGGATCGAGCGAGGTCACCATGCCGGTGATCGCGCCTTCGATCAGCTTGGCATTGTCAGGCTTCTCGACATAGCTCGCCTTCACCCGCTCGAACACTTCGCCGAACAGATTGAGCTTGGAATAGGCGTCATCCGCGCTCGCTGCCGCCCGTGCCGCCCATACGCCGCCGTGCGGACTGGCTACCAAAAGGGTCAGACACGCTCCGGTGAGCGCGCCCAGTGGAAACAGCAGGGTTTTCCGCATGGATAGGCTGGCCTTTTTGCTTCGCGGTTCGGTGGGGCTGGGAGCCGCCATGCAAATGGCGATCCAGCCTGCTTCTCACAATACCATTCTGGTTTCTTCAAGGCCGGGATGCCACGCCGGCGGGTACACCGTAAAAATCGGTTGGTCCGGACCTAAACTTTCGGCAACGTTGCAGGACTGGTTCGTGCGCAGCGGGGGTCGGCCGGCCGGCCCGCGCCTCGCAGCCATGCCATTTTAGGATGGTTTTGGCGCCCCGGACGGGTTAGGCGATCAGGGAAGGCTTCAAATTCTCGGGAGGATAACAATGAACGAAGCACCCCGCATCCAACCGGAAAGGAACGTCGAGCTCGGCGCCAGCACCGAGCCGTTCCAGAATCTGCATGAATTCGTCCGGAAAGCCCGCGCCAACCTCAACCAGAATGCATGGGACTATATCGTCGGCGCGGCCGAGACCGAGACCACGATGCGTCGCAACCGCATGGCGCTGGACGAGATCGCCTTCCGCCCGCGCGTGCTGCGCGATGTTCGCAAGGTTACAGGTTCGGTCGAACAGTTCGGCCGCAAGATGCGCCTGCCCGTGGTCCTCGCCCCGGTCGGCGCGCTCGAGATCTTCGATCCGGATGGTGCGGCGAGCGTGGCACGCGCCTGCGGCACTTTCGGTGCGGCGCACATGCTCAGTTCGGTGTCCGAGCCCGGCCTAGAAAAGACCGCCGAAGCTGCGTCCGACGCGCTGCGGCTCTACCAGCTCTATGTGCGCGGCGATGACGCCTTCGTCGCCGACGTCGTCAGCCGGGCCGAGAAGAACGCCTACGCCGCCTTCTGCCTGACCGTCGACACCGCCCACTACAGCCGCCGCGAACGTGACATCGCCAAGCGCTACGTTCGCGAGAGCCGCTTGCGCGCCACCGGGGGCGATTACCAGAAGGGTCTGGAGTGGCGGACGGTGAAGATGATCAAGGACAAGTTTAAGATCCCGCTGATCCTCAAGGGCATCGCGACGCCAGAGGACGCGCTGATCGCGATCGATCACGGCGTCGAATGGATCTACGTCTCCAACCATGGCGGCCGTCAGCTCGATCACGGTCGCGGCGCCATGCACGTGCTGCCCGAGATCGTCGACGCCGTGAACGGCCGCGCCAAGATCATGGTCGATGGCGGTGTCTGTCGCGGCACCGACATCGTCAAGGCGATCGCGGCGGGCGCCGACCTCGTCGGCATCGGCCGGCTGCAATGCTGGGCGCTGGCGGCGGCCGGCGAAGCCGGCGTGGCGCGCATGCTGGAACTGCTCGAGGACGAAGTGCTGCGCTGCCTCGGCCTCTTGGGTGCGACCTCGTTCGCCGAGGTCAACAAATCCTGCCTGCACCAGGCGACCGCAACCAACGCGCCGAGTGTGTTCAGCGCGTTTCCGCTGTTCGACCACGAGCCGTATCGATACTGAGTGAAAGGACGCAGGTGACATCGCTCTCTCCCGGCAGCGCGGATGCGCTCCTGTTCGATCTCGGCCGCGTCGTGCTCGATATCGATTTCTCCAAGGCGATCGCCTGCTGGGCGGGACATGCCGGCTGCAAGCCCGAAGCCATCGTCGCGCGCTATGTGCGGGACAGCGAAGCCTATCGGTTGCACGAGATGGGGAAGATCAGCGATGAGGACTATTTCGCCTCATTGCGAGCCTCGCTCGGAATCGGCATTTCGGATGCGCAGTTCCTGGAAGGCTGGAACGCGATTTTCGCCGGCGAAATGCCTGACATCGCCGAGCTGCTGCCGCGCGCAGCGAAACAGATGCCGCTCTATGCTTTCTCCAACACCAACCGGCCGCACGTGGACCATTTCTCGAGGGAATATGCCGACCTCCTCGGCCATTTCCGCGAGCTGTATTTGTCGTCCAGCATCGGCCTGCGCAAACCGGATGCGGAGGCCTTCGACCACGTCGTTGCGGCGATCGGCGTGCCCGCCGGGCGCATCGTGTTCTTCGACGATCTTGCCGAAAACATCGAGGGAGCGCGCGCGCGCGGCTTGACGGCGGTGCATGTGACCTCGCCGCGTGACGTCGGGAACGCATTGACGGCATTAGGCATTTGACGACGGTCCGTTGTCGCGAAACCCACGACGGCACGGCCCGACGGACCAATTTTGAAAAATTGAGGAACCGGATCACTTTGTACATTTTTATACAGAGTTCCGGGAACGGAATACCGCCTTCCGGACTCTTAGAGTCCGTTGGGACTTCTACGGACGGATGCATCATCGTGCTGGGCAAAACCTACCTCACCAAGCAGGCCTCTCTTCTTCTTGAATTCGCGAGGACAACTTCAGATTCGGACCTTTCCGCCAAGCTTGTGAGCAAGGCCGCCGACCTGAAATCCCAAGCCGACCCGCTGCCCGACAAGGATCAGGGATCCAAGGCGCCCGACGTAACTCCCGGGCAGGCAGGGAGCTGATCGATTCAGGCCATGGCGCGTTCTCGCCTTGCCATGATTTTCGTCGCTTCCATGACCACTCTCCTGCCGATCTGTGACCTCCTTCGGATCATGCCGCGACGCGCTTGATCCTGCCTTCCGGAACAATGTGAAGGGGCGGGATGACTGTGCCTGCTCAGCCGCTTTTGCCTCTGCGCCTGCGCTCGGCTAGAAGACGTGCGGAACATTCGCCCGAACGTGCCGAGCAGGAGTTTTCGCCGTGGCCTTGATGCCGGTTTCTGACGCGCTTGCCGCGGTGCTGGCGGGTGCAGAGCCGCTGCCGGAAGAAATGATTTCCCTCGACGAGGCCTACCATCGCGTGCTCGCGCGTGACGTCGTGGCGCGGCGCACGCAGCCGCCGCAAGCGATGTCGGCGATGGACGGCTACGCGGTGCGCGCGGCCGATGCCGCGACGATCGATTCGGAGCTCACCGTCATCGGCGAAGTCGCAGCGGGCCGACCGTTCGAGGGGACGGTCGGAGCCGGCGAGGCCGTGCGGATCTTCACCGGCGGCGTCGTTCCCTTTGGCGCGGACGCCGTCGTGATCCAGGAGGACACGGTCGCCGCCGGCAAGCGCATCACGATCAAGGAAGCCGCGATCGCCGGCCGGCACATCCGCCCCGCCGGCGTCGATTTCCGCGAGGGCGACGTGCTCCTGCGCAAGGGAAGCCGTCTGACCGAGCGAGACCTCGCGCTCGCCGCCGGGATGAATCATCCGCACCTTGCCGTTGTCAGGCGTCCGAAGGTCGCGATTCTCGCCACCGGCGACGAGCTGGTGATGCCGGGCACCACGCCCGGCCACGGCCAGATCGTCTATTCCAACGGCTACGCCCTGCACGCGCTCGCCCGCAGCGAGGGCGCCGAGACCATCGACCTCGGTATTGCCGCCGACACGCTCGAGGCCACCACCGCCGGCATCCGCCGCGCCCGCGAGAGCGGCGCCGACGTCCTGATCACGACCGGCGGCGCATCGGTCGGCGACCACGATCTGGTCCAGCAGGCACTGCGGGACGAAGGCATCGCGATGGCGTTCTGGAAGATCGCGATGCGGCCAGGCAAGCCGATGATGCACGGGCGACTCGGCGCAATGGGTGTGATCGGCCTGCCGGGCAATCCCGTATCGTCCTACGTGTGCGCTTTCCTGTTCATGGTGCCGCTGATTCGCGCCCTGTCGGGCCGTTCAGTGATTCACCATCGCCGTGAACGCGCCGTGCTCGGCCGCGACGTCGGCGCCAACGACCAGCGCGAGGACTATCTGCGCGCGCATCTTGAGGAGCGTGACGATGGCACACGCGTCGTTGTTCCCGTCAATCATCAGGACTCTTCGCTGCTTGCGAATCTCGCTGCAGCACAGGTACTTCTCGTCCGCGCACCATTCGCGCCGAAGGCCGAAGCCGGCACGGCTTGCGAAGTGTTGCGGCTCCCCGTCTGAGCGCCCCCGCAACGCGCGTTCCGCGCACTTTGCTCTGTTCACGGTAAATTAAGCAGTTGCGGAACATGTATCGAACATATAGTGTCTGTTCATGATTTGTTTCGAGCATGCAGCGGCTTATGGCCGAATTCAGCGTCTCGGAATCGGACGACATCAACCGGGGGACTTTGGTCGAGATGTTAACGCGCAAACAATACGAGCTTCTGCGGTTCATCAGTGAACGTCTGAAGGAAAGCGGCGTGCCGCCCTCCTTCGACGAGATGAAGGATGCGCTCGATCTGCGCTCGAAGTCGGGCATCCATCGCCTGATCACGGCGCTCGAGGAGCGTGGCTTCATCCGACGCCTGCCCAACCGCGCCCGTGCGATTGAAGTCATCAAGCTGCCGGAGCTCCAGGCAGCCGCTGGCAGCCGCCGCGGCTTCACGCCGAGCGTCATCGAGGGCAATCTCGGCAAGGTGCGTGCGAGCGCGAGCCTGCCCGCTGACGAGGGCGAACGTCTCGTCGCGGTGCCGGTGATGGGCCGCATCGCGGCCGGCACGCCGATCGAGGCGTTGCAGACCCGCAGCCATACTATCAGCGTACCGCCTGACATGCTCGGCTCGGGCGAGCATTACGCGCTGGAAGTGCGCGGCGACTCGATGGTCGAAGCCGGCATTCTCGACGGCGACATGGCCCTGATCCAGCGCAACGAGAGCGCCGATACCGGCGACATCGTGGTGGCGCTGATCGACGACGAGGAAGCGACGCTGAAGCGCTTCCGCCGTCGCGGCGCCTCGATCGCGCTCGAGCCCGCCAACGCGGCCTATGAGGTCCGCATCCTGCCGCCCAACCGGGTGAAGATTCAGGGCAAGCTGATCGGGCTTTACCGGAAGTACTGATACCGGGAGTCTTTCTATCGGCAGTACTTCATATCGGAAGCACTTCATGCCGGAGGTGCTTGGCGCCTCGCGCGCTTCCGATCGGCATCGCCGGTCAGAGATTGGAGCGGATCATCGTCCGCTCCGGCTGGATAGCCTTTCTGGTTCTGCACAGACTATCCGGCCCCTCCTCCAACGCTGGCTCCTCGCCACGCCGACGAAGCAGCACCGCTTCAAGCAGCACCGCTTCGCGGCTCGGTTGTTCGAGGAAACAGCGACCAGCGGTCAAGTTCGGCCGTTGCAGCCAAGTTGGCAATGTTCGCGTACGCGCCTCCCGAATGCATCGCGGCGAGCTTTGTTCCTATTGAATTCGGGAAAGATAATGTGATCGCGGCTTGCGGAAGCCAGCCGCAGATTTGCCCACAACCAAGCAGAGCGTTCGTGCTTCCACTCTGATAGAGGCCTGCGCCTCGATAAGAGACGCGGGTTGCTATCCCAGCATGAGGAGCACCCGATGTGTGACTACAGCCTACATGCCGTCGCGTCGCGCCCCGCCGAAGTCGGCGAGACGATCGTCACGACAAGCTTCCGCGGCACCTCGACGCGCGGCTTCGCCTCTGCAGCCGATCCGTCTGTTGCCGTCTGCCTGCTGCCGGGGACGGAGCTCGCCTTCGCCGACGACGTCCGCTACGACAATCGCTGGATCTGGACGCGCACCATCAATTCCCGCGTGGGCAAGTTCGGCAAGATCGATCCGCACGTTCCCGACCGCCATCATGATGCGATCGAATTCCCCGACGGCAAATACGTGCTGGTGACGCAGCTCGTCGAAGGCCAGCGCGCGACGGTGCTGCAACTGCCGGTGACTCAGTCGGTCACCGAGCGCGAGCACAAGGCGCAGATCACCGCCGACAGGCAGCCGACCGTCACGCACCTGCCGATCGGCTGACAGAGCCGCCCTCCGGCTACGAAGTCGGAGGTCAGGATTGAATCGCCATCGCCGGCCGTGGCCGGCGAGATGGTGTGGTTTGCACCCCGCGAATCCGAACGGACGCACCGAACCACTGCGTTGCTCCGCACCATCAGATCAATCGTCGGCTTGCAGGTCGGTGTCCGCCGGCGTTGCGTCCTTGATGCGAGGCGCGGTCGACTTTGCCGTCGAAATCACCCTCGCCGGCGCCGGCCGGCAACCAGGGGCGGCTCGTGCCTCTCGCCCTCACTGCCTGAACCACAAAACCGTCACCACGCTGCGTCAGCGCCAGCGCGCTTTGGCTGGCGAGCCGCTGCCGATCGACCACCATCGCCGCGCAATCGGGCGGCGCGGGACGTGTCGTCACCACCAGGGCGGCCCGACTGCAATCGTCTGCGAGAGCGTCGACGCGCAGTGCCAGCGCGACCAGCCTCCCGTCGGCCAGTGGCGTCACGCAGCCGGATTCGTCGCAGGACACGCCATCGGCAAGCGAGGCTCTGCCCGCATCGCGCGGATCGGCGTCGGCAGCGAGCCATTCCTTGAGCAGAAAGCTGTCCTTGTTCGTCCTGATCAGGTGCAGATATCCGTCCCTGCCCCGCACCGCGACGCTGGCGCCATCCCCGGCAATCAGGATGTCGGGCTGCCGCGCCGACAGTCCCCAGAGGATCGCTGCCAGCAGCACCAGGGCGCCGGACCAGCGCAGCGGCGTGCGCAACAAGCCGAGCACAATGATTCCCAGGCTCGCCGCGATCAGCGGCGCGATCCCGAACGCCGGGATGCGGCCCACCGCGCCCGGCAAGGCCGCGACCCAGCGCGAGACCGCGACCATCCACTCGATGCCAATCCCCATCAGCCACCAGAACACGCTGTCCAGCCCGAACGGCGCAGCAAGCAGCCCCAACAGCCCCGCCGGCATCACCAGCGCAGAGACCACCGGCATCGCGCCGAGATTGGCGAGCACGCCGAACGGCGTGACACGGTGGAAATGAAAGGCGGCATAGGGCGTCGTCGCAAGTCCCGCAATCAGCGAAGCCATGAACAGCATCGCAATCTCGCGCCCACCCCACATCGCAATGCGCGCAGTCGCCGAATTGTCCGGCGAGGCAAACAAATTGGGCATGCCGATCTGCACCAGTGCGACCAAGCCGAGCGTTGCCGCAAACGACATCTGAAAACTCGGATGCACCAGCGCTTCCGGCGCGACCGCCAGCACGATCAGCGCAGCCACAGCAAGCGTGCGGAAGGTGATGGCGCGGCGATCGACCATCACCGCGATCAGCACCACCGCCGTCATGAAGAACGACCTTTGCGTGGCGACCTCCGCGCCCGACAGCAGCAGGTAGAACGCAGCGGCGACCAGCGCGGCGGCGGCCGACCATTTCTTGATGGCGAAGCCGGCCGCCAATCCGGGGATCAGAGCGAGCAGCGCGCGCACCGCGAAGAACACGACGCCGGCAACGACGGCCATGTGATAACCGGAGATCGAGAGCACGTGGCCGAGGCCGGAGATGAACATCGCATCGTTGACGGGCGTGGTGATCGCATCGCGCCGCCCGGTGAGCAGCGCGGTCGCGATCGCCCGATTGTCGCCGTCGAGCGTCGCCCGGATGCGGGCATCGATCGCATCGCGCAGGCCTTGCATGAAGGCCGCGTAACGCAGCCGTAAGCCGCCGGTCTCAGGCGGCGACGCCACCGTGATGGCGCCCATCGCGAAGCCGGAGGCGCCGATGCCCTGGAAGAACATGTCACGCGAAAAGTCGTAGCTGCCGGGCCGCACCGGCGCGAGTGGCGGCATCAGCCGTGCCTTCAGCTGAACGAAGCTACCGACCTCCGGCGCGGTGCCCTTGCGGACCGACAGGCGCACGCGCTCGAGCCTGACGTCGCTGCGCTGCGCCTCCATCGCCGTGACGCGCAGCACGAAACGATCGGTACGCTCGCGGATGTCGCGAGCCTCGACGAAGCCCGACAACGACACCGAATAGAGCGCCCTTGCCAGCACCGGGTGGGCGATGCGCGCCGTCTTCCAGGTTGCGACGGCAAAGCCGGCCGCGACCGCCGCGATCATGATGGCCGGGGCGAACAGCCGGCTCCGCCGCAACAGAGCCGCGCCAAGCAGGAGCGCGATGGCGGTCGTGGCAACGACCCACAGCACCGGCTCATGATCGGCAGAGAAATAAAGCGCGATGCCGCAGCCAAACGCGACGGGCACCCACGGCAACAGCCGCCCGGCGCCCGCCTCGGCGCGCAGCCAGGCGCGGAGGGTCTCGGCCAGCGATGTCCAGAGGTCGAGGCCTGCAGGCGCGAGGCCGCCCGCGGACGCGGCGCGGCCCGCGGGCCACGTCCCCGCGATCCCCTGCGATCGTACCGGCCGGCCCGGCTCCGCCATTCCCTGCACTCGATGATACGCAACGAAGCCAGAAGCTACCGAAACGTGCAGGTGGGCGGATAGCGGTACGGATCAGGAACGAAGGGGCGCGGCCGCTACTTTTCCTCTTCCATCGTCACGGCCACATCCGCCTTGGCCGACAGCCTGACCTTGTTGCCCTCGATATCGGCGACGAGGCCCTTGTCGATGAAGTGATGATGGCCCTTGTGGCTGCCCTCGCCGCTGTCCTTCTTGGTCAGCTTGATGCGATTGCCTTCGACCTTGTCGACGGTGCCGATGTGGACGCCGTCGGCGCCGATCACTTCCATATGCTCTGCGATGTTCTGCATGGTGGGTTCCTTGTTGGACCCACCCCAACGCGCGGGGAGCACGTTCGTTCTCTCACGAGAATGACGAAGCCGTGTGCCCGCTCGTCAGATCAGCGGCGCCTGCGACGAAGCATGGTGATTGACGATCTTCCACTCGCCGTCCTCGCGCATGATGACCCAGCTCATCTTGACCGAGAAATCGGGGCGTTCGCCGGCGAGATCGAACGAGATGGTCGCGGCCATATTGATCAGATCAGGACCTGCCTGCGCCGCCGTCACCTCGGAAAACACCGCGCTCGGCTTGCGCCAGCGCGGCAGGCCGTTGAAATAGTCTGCGACGCCGGCCCTGCCCCGGTAGAGCTTTGGGTTGGAGCCGAAGAAGAAGGCATTCCTCGCATAGAGCGATGAGAGCGCGGCCGCATCGAGCGTGGCGAAGCCGGCGCGCCATTTCGCGATGATGCCGGAAACGATAGCGTCGGCTTCGTTGCTCATTGTGGTCTCGCAGCTCTTTTCAGCCTTTGGCAACTTCCTTCGCGAACGTGTCGCGCAGACCGATAGTCCTGGAAAATACCGGTCTGTCGGACGTCGAGTCCTTGTCGCGCACGAAATAGCCCTGGCGCTCGAACTGCATCGGCTCGGTCGAATTGCTTTCCGCGACCGATGCCTCGACGCGGGCATTAGCGAGAATTTCCAGTGACTGCGGATTGAGGTCGGCGGCGAAGTTCGAGGCGTCCGGGCTCGGTTTGGCAAACAGCTGATTGTAGATGCGGATTTCCGCGGGCACGGATGTCGCCGCCGGCAGCCAGTGCATGGTGGCCTTGACCTTGCGGCCATCGGGCGCGTTGCCGCCCTTGGTCGCGGGATCGTAGGTGCAGCGCAGCTCCACCACCTCGCCGGCATCGTTCTTGATCACGCCGGTGCACTTGACGAAATAGGCGTAGCGCAGCCGCACCTCGTTGCCCGGCGACAGACGGAAGAACTTTTTCGGCGGGTTCTCCATGAAGTCGTCCTGCTCGATATAGAGCTCACGGCCGAACGTGATCTTGCGGGTGCCGGCGGAGGGATCATCCGGATGGTTGATCGCCTCGAGCTCCTCGGTCTGCCCCTCGGGATAATTCTCGATCACGACCTTGAGCGGCTTAAGCACCGCCATGCGCCGCTGCGACGTGCGGTTCAATTCCTCGCGGATGCAGAATTCCAGCATGCCGACGTCGACCACGCTATTGGCTTTCGCAACGCCGATGCGCTTGACGAATTCGCGAAGCGCGGCCGGCGGCACGCCGCGGCGGCGCATGCCCGCCATGGTGGGCATGCGCGGGTCGTCCCAGCCCGCGACATGGCCCTCGCGGACGAGCTGGGTCAGCACACGCTTGGACAGCAGCGTGTAGGTCAGGTTCAGCCGCGCGAATTCGTACTGGTGCGGCTTCGAGGGCACCGGCAGCTTCTCGATGAACCAGTCGTAGAGCGGCCGATGGTCCTCGAACTCCAGCGTGCAGATCGAGTGCGTGATGCCTTCGATGGCGTCCGATTGGCCGTGGGCATAGTCGTAGCTTGGATAGATGCTCCACTTGGTCCCGGTGCGCGGATGGTGCGCATGCAGGATGCGGTACAGCACGGGGTCGCGCAGATTGATGTTGCCCGCCCCCATGTCGATCTTGGCCCGCAGCACGCGCGCGCCGTTCGGGAATTCGCCCGCCTTCATGCGACGGAACAGGTCGAGGTTTTCATCCACGGTGCGATCGCGGAACGGCGAGTTCTTGCCGGGCTCGGTCAGCGTGCCGCGCGCAAGACGAATCTGCTCCTGGGTCTGGTCATCGACATAGGCGAGCCCGTCGCGGATCAGCTGCTCCGCCCATTCGTAGAGGCGGTCGAAATAGTCCGAAGCGAAGAACAGGTTCTTGCCCCAGTCGAAGCCGAGCCAGCGCACGTCGGCCTGGATGGAATCGATATATTCCTGCTCTTCCTTGACCGGATTGGTGTCGTCGAAGCGCAGATGGCAACGGCCCGGAAACTCTTGGGCGATGCCGAAATTGAGCGCGATCGACTTGGCGTGGCCGATATGGAGATAACCGTTCGGCTCCGGCGGGAACCGGGTCACGATCTCCTTGTATTTGGCCTCCTCGAGGTCGGCCTGGATGATGTCACGAATGAAATCGCGCCCAACCTCGTTCGCCACCGGTTCTGTCATTACGAAAATCCTGTAGGGAAATCAGCGGCCCTTCTGCCAAATTCCCTTGGCTGAGCCAAGGGCTTAAGCAAGGTCTCAAGCAACCCTTGGCGGTCCGCTGCCGGGCTTTAGTTATGCTCCGGTCCTGTTATATACCAGCGCCTCCAATGCATAGGCCCTGCCAAGAATGACCTCTCCCGTCGTCACCCGTTTCGCTCCTTCGCCGACCGGCTTCCTCCATATCGGGGGCGCGCGCACGGCGCTGTTCAACTGGCTCTATGCGAAGAAGCACGGCGGCAAGATGCTGCTCCGGATCGAGGACACCGACCGGGAGCGCTCCACCGAGGCCGCGATCGGCGCCATCCTCGACGGCCTGAAATGGCTGGAGCTCGGCTGGGATGGCGACGTCATCTACCAGTTCAGCCGCGCCGCCCGCCACCGCGAGGTCGCCGAGCAGCTGCTCGCCGACGGCAAGGCCTATCGCTGCTACGCCACCGCCGAGGAGCTCACCGCGATGCGCGAGAAGGCGCGCGAAGAGGGGCGCACCCGCCTCTATGACGGCCTGTGGCGCGACCGCGATCCGGCGACGGCCCCAACCGACGTGAAGCCCACCATCCGGCTCCGTGCGCCCCAGACCGGTGAGACCGTGATCGAAGACCAGGTCCAGGGCCGCGTGGTCTGGCAGAACGAGAATCTGGATGACCTCGTCCTGCTGCGCGGCGATGGCAACCCGACCTACATGCTCGCTGTGGTGGTCGACGATCACGACATGGGCGTCACCCACGTCATCCGCGGCGACGACCATTTGATCAACGCGGCCCGCCAAAAGCAGATCTACGACGCGATGGGCTGGACGCTGCCGAGCATGTCCCACATCCCCCTGATTCATGGCCCGGACGGCTCAAAGCTCTCCAAGAGGCACGGCGCGCTTGGCGTCGATGCCTACCGCGCCATGGGGTACCTCCCGTCCGCGCTCCGCAACTATCTCGTCCGGCTCGGCTGGAGCCATGGCGACCAGGAAATCTTCTCGACGGAGGAGATGATCGCGGCGTTCGATCTTGCCAGCGTCGGCCGCGCAGCAGCGCGCTTCGATTTTGCCAAGCTGGAAAACCTCAACGGCCACTACATCCGCAATGCCGACGATCAATCACTCGTGAAGATGTTCGAGGACGTGCTCGACCACGTCGTGCCCAGCCGCGACGAGCTTAAGGCCAAGTTAAACGACACCACGCGCGCGCAGCTCCTGAAGGCCATGCCGGCCCTGAAGGAGCGCGCCAAGACGCTGATCGAGCTGATCGACAGCGCCTATTTCATTTTCGCGGACCGGCCGCTGGAGCTTGACCCGAAGGCGGCGGCGCTGCTGACGCCTGAGAACCGCAAGCTGATCGGCCAGCTTCATTCCGCGCTGGAGAAAGTCGAGACGTGGAGCGCGGCCAATGCGGAAGCCGCGCTGCGCGCCTTTGCCGAGGAAAATAGTCTCAAGCTCGGCGCGGTCGCCCAGCCGCTGCGGGCCGCGCTGACCGGTCGGACGACGTCGCCCGGCATATTCGAGGTTTTGGACGTCCTGGGACGCCAGGAAAGCCAGGGCCGGCTTAAGGATCAGGCTAAGGACTAGCTGAGGGCCAGCCTACGACGTAAGTCGACCATGCGTGGCGCCATCTTGCAGCGCACACAGCAATAATATACCCATCTCACCCGTACCTTCTGGAACATCCGGCCTGCCCCGCGATATCTCATCGGGGCCTCCGGGTCCGGCCCGTTTCACCATACATCGGGGACCTCTGATGGACGCCAAACCAAGCAATAAGACCGCCACACTGACGGTCGGAAACAAGAATTTCGATCTTCCGATCCACAGCGGCAGCGTCGGGCCCGACGTCATCGATATCGGCAAGCTCTACGGCCAGTCCGGCCTGTTCACCTACGATCCGGGCTTCACCTCGACCGCGAGCTGCCAGTCCAAGATCACCTATATCGACGGTGACGCGGGCGTGCTGGAATACCGCGGCTATCCGATCGAACAGCTCGCCGAGAATGGCGACTTCCTCGAGACCTGCTATCTGCTGCTGTTCGGGGAGCTTCCGACCGCCGCGCAGAAGAAGGATTTCGACGACCGCGTGATCCATCACACGATGGTGCACGAGCAGATGGCCCGCTTCTTCCAGGGCTTCCGCCGCGACGCCCATCCGATGGCGATCATGGTAGCGGCTGTCGGCGCGCTCGCCGCGTTCTATCACGACTCAACCGACATCAACGATCCGAAGCAGCGCATGATCGCCTCCATGCGCATGATCGCCAAGATCCCGACGCTGGCTGCGATGGCCTACAAATACACGGTCGGCCAGCCCTTCGTGTATCCGAAAAACTCGCTGAAGTTCGCCGAGAACTTCCTGCACATGTGCTTTGCCGTGCCGTGCGAGGACTACAAGATCAACCCGGTGCTGGCTGACGCGCTGGACAAGATCTTCATCCTGCACGCCGACCACGAGCAGAACGCCTCGACCTCGACCGTGCGTATCGCCGGCTCCTCCGGCGCCAACCCGTTCGCCTGCATCGCGGCCGGCATCGCCTGCCTGTGGGGCCCGGCCCATGGCGGCGCCAACGAAGCAGCGCTCGCGATGCTCGCCGAGATCGGCTCGGTCGACAAGATCCCCGAGTTCATCGCCAAGGTGAAGGACAAGAACTCTGAAGTCCGCCTGATGGGCTTCGGTCACCGCGTCTACAAGAACTACGATCCGCGCGCCAAGATCATGCAGAAGATGTGTCACGCCGTGCTCAAGGAGACCGGCCATGGCGACGATCCGATGCTGAAGGTGGCGCTCGAGCTCGAGAAGATCGCGCTCAGCGACCAGTACTTCATCGACCGCAAGCTCTACCCGAACGTCGACTTCTATTCGGGCATCACGCTGAAGGCGATGGGCTTCCCGGTCTCGATGTTCACCGTGCTGTTCGCGGTCGCCCGCACCGTCGGCTGGATCAGCCAGTGGAGCGAGATGATCGAGGATCCGCAGCAGAAGATCGGCCGTCCGCGCCAGCTCTACACCGGCGTCACCCGCCGCGACTACGTCGCGATCAACAACCGGAAGTAAGGTCGAGCCCATCACGGCTTTCGAAGCGGCGCCATCACAAGATGGCGCCGCTTTTGTTTGCGCTGAGACAATCTTGCTGCCGCGCACAACAACAAGTCAGCGCAATGCCTCGGCCGACGCTTGACGTTGAGACGCTTCGCGCGCAAATTCTTACTCTAAGTAAGAATGACGACAGGGATGGAAATGCCGGAGCAGCCGAGAAGTCGGCGGCAGACGCGTGCTGCCATTTTGATTCATCTGCTTCAGTCAGGCGCGTCGTTTCGCCCGCCGCTGGCCAAGGCCGTGCGCCTGTCGGAAGCGAGCCTGTCGCGCATCCTGTTCGATCTGAAGGCCGAAGGCCTGATCGAGGAAGTGCGGCGCCCTGCCCCTTATGTCGGTGGCCCCACGGGTCTCGTGTCGCTCGATAAGGCGGTGGCGCTCGCGGCGTTCGAGCTGACCACTCAGCGGCTCAGCGTCGGGGTCGGGGGCCTGTCGGGCGAACTGCACTACACCGGGCATGTGCCGCTGCCGAAGACGCCGACCGTCGCGACGGTCGGCCGGGCGTTTCGCGAAGCGATGACATTGCTGCGCGAGTGGACGCGGCGTCGACGTATCCCCCTCGCACAGATCGGCGTCTCGATTCCGGGTCTCGGCCGGCTGGGCGCGTCAGGCAATCCGATCATTCCCTGCGATGTCGGGCGGATCAGCGAGATGTTCGGCGAGACGCTTCCCGGCGTGCGGGTCGAGTTCACCAATTCGGTCGTCGCGCACGCCATCTTTCACCGTTGCCGCACGGAGCATTATCCATTCAGCGGCGCGCATCTCTTCGTCTTCGTCGGTCAGGGCGTCGCGGGCACCTGGATGGATGACGCGGTCGAGGACGATGCCCTCCAGCCGGTCGAGCTCGGCCACATGGTGTTCGGAGCCGACGGACCAATTTGCCGCTGCGGTCATCATGGCTGCGTCGAGGCTTATACGTCGCTTCCCGCTTTGGCCGAGCTTCTTGGCGTCGCGGAAGCCGAGTTGCTTGAGCTCGGCAGCGAGTGGGTGACCGCGATGCCGCTCTCGTCGCGCGTGCGGCAGGAATTGCGCCGGCGGCTGTTCCGGCTTGGCCTTGCGATCGGCAATACGCTGAACGTGAAGCCATGCAAGGGCGTCGCGATCAGCGGCTGGCCGTCGCTCCTCACCGAGGACGATCGCAACGCGCTCGTCGAGGGGATCGACGCCAGCCTGTTGGGCGGCCGCAAACACGCGCAAGTGTCGCTCGCTTTCGTGCCGCCGTCGAACGGCAACGATCCGCGGGCGGCGCTGGCATTCGCGTCTTTCTGCCTCGCTTGCCGCGGCGGCATGCCGGCCGCATCGGCCGAGGCCGCCTGACGTACCTGATGCCGCGCGGCTCTCGCGCGAAAGAGTTCACACCGGGAGGAAATTGCCATGCCGATCACGACAACAAGGCGCCAACTGCTCGCCGGATCTGCGGCCGCGCTCGCGCTGCCGGCATTCGCCCGCGCGCAAGGCGCGATCAAGCCGCGTCTGACTGCGATCTCGCAATGGTCCGCAGGTAGCGATGGGGCGGCCATCACGGCACTCGGCAAGAAATTCGAGGAGAAAGGCGGGGTTTGGCAGCACTCGCCCGTCCCCGGCTTCACCACCGAGATGATGAACAAGCTGCGTGCCCAGATCATGGCCGGCGATCCGCCGGCCTGCTCGCAGCTCAAAGGTCCCGAGATCGCGGCCTGGTCCAAGATTGCCCCAACCGTCGATCTCGATGCCGTCGTCGCTGCCGCCGGCTACGAAAAGGTTGTCGCTCCGGATCTTGCAAAATTGCACAAGCCGGGGGGCAAGTGGATTGCACTGCCGTTGCAGATCTACAGCACAAACATGCTGTTTCTCTCCAAACGCGCGATGGACAAGGCCAAGGCCGACAACGTCCCCGTCACATGGGCTGAGTTCAACGACCTCGCCGAGAAGATGAAAGCAGGCGGCGTCCCGTATCCCATCGCCAACGGTGGCACCCGCCCGGACGACGGCCAGAAATTCGAGGCCGCTTTGGCGGGCATCAGCCCCACCGCTTACCGCGCAGCCATCATGAATCTCGACAAGAAGGCCCTGGAGGGCCCCGAGATAAAGGCTGCCTTCGTACAGGTGCGCAAGATTGCCGACTGGATGGACCCCAACGTCGGCGCCCAGCACTTTTCGACCAACTTGAAGCGCTTTGTCGACGGCGACATGGGGATGATGATCATGGGCGGGTGGGCGCAGGGCGTCTTGCGCAACGCCGGCTTCAAGTTCGAGGACTTCATCATCGCCCCGGGCCCGAGCGACAATAGCAAGCCGGTCTTCCTGTTGAATGCCGATGCCTTCATATTCTGGCAGCGCAAGGAGCCCGACCTGCAGGCCGGCCAGACGCTGATGGCCCAGCTCGTCATGGATCCGGCGATCCAGACTATGTATTCGCAGATCACGGGATCGATCCCCGTGCGCACCGATGTCGATCTCTCCGGCGAAGGCTGGTCGGACGGGCAACGGCGGACCGCAGCAGCCCTGAAAGACGCGATTGCCAGCAATCAGGCCGTCCTCAGCCTTGCGCACAACATGGCGCAGGAAAACGGCATGACCGCAGCGATGATCGACGTGATCACGGAGTACGTGAAGAACAAGACGATCAAGCCGGAGCAAGCGGCCATACGCCTCGCCGAAGCCGTCGAGAGCTCACGTTGACGATCGCCGTCTCGACAACACCGGGCCGGCCGGCAGCCTCTGGCTGGGTACGCCGGCTGCCTGAATATCTGACGATCTGGGTGCCGCTGCTGTTGTCCGCCGCGCATCTCATTGCGTTTACGCTGTGGACGATCTGGATATCGTTCACGCCGTCCACTCTGGTCCCGGTCTCGGGCTGGGTCGGCTTGCGCAACTATTCTGCGGTCGCCGCATCGCGGAACTGGCAGATTGCCTTGGACAATCTGCTGCTGTTTGGCAGCGCCTTCGTGTTGCTGAGCCTGGCGACCGGTCTCATCCTTGCGATCCTGCTCGATCAGCGCATTCGCGGCGAGAACCTGCTGCGGTCCATCTTCCTCTATCCTCTGGCGGTGTCATTCGTGGTCACCGGCACGGTCTGGAGTTGGCTGCTCAATCCCGGCCTCGGGATCCAGAAGCTGGTCCGCGACCTCGGCTGGACCTCCTTCCGGTTCGACTGGCTGATCGACCGCGACATGGCCATTTGGACCATTGTCATCGCTGCGATCTGGCAATCGTCCGGTTTCGCCATGGCGCTGTTCCTCGCCGGCCTTCGCTCCGTCGACGCCGACCTGATCAAGGCCGCGCAGATCGACGGCGCCGGACCGATCCGAATGTACCGGCGTGTCATCCTGCCGACCCTTTGGCCGATCACCATCACCGTCATCGTCATCCAGCTGCAGTTCGCGATTTCGACCTTCGACCTCGTCCGCGCGCTCACCAATGGCGGACCCGGGATCGCCACCCAGCTGCCGGCCCTCGTCGTCTATGACCTGATGTTCCAGCGCAGCCTGCTCGGACGCGGAGCGGCGGCGGCAGTGCTCATGTTGCTCATTCTTCTTGCGGTTTTGCTGCCCTATGCAGCGTGGCGTTATGTCCAGCGGCGGCGGGCGATCCATGCGTGAGCGAACCATCGCGCCAAGCCGGATTCTGATCTATCTCGTCGTCTCGCTGATCGCTGCAGCATGGCTCGCGCCATTGGTTGTTGTCGTGCTGAACTCGCTCCGCACCAACGAGGAGATCGCGCAGGCGTCGATGATCGGCTGGCCGAAGCAATGGGCATGGAGCAACTACGCCGCGGCCTGGAGCGGTTTCTGCGTCGCCGAGACCTGCGCCGGCATCCGGCCGTACATGCTGAACTCGGCGCTCGTCACGATTCCCGCGACGATTTTCTCGACTCTGCTCGGTGCTGTCGCCGGTTACGCTGTGTCGCTCTGGCGTTTTCGCGGCGATAACTGGATCTACGGCATCGTGACCCTCGGCCTCTTCCTTCCCCAGCAGATGCGCTTGCTTCCCTGGACCATCGTGTTGCGCGATACGGGCCTGATGAACACGCTCACGGGCCTGGTCGTGATCCACACGATCCAGGGGCTCTCCTTTACCGTCTTGTTCTGCCGAAACTACTACACTGCCATCCCGCAGGATCTGATAAGAGCTGCGCGCATCGATGGCGCAGGGTTCTTTCGTATTTTCTGGCGCATCATCCTGCCGCTCTCGCCGCCTATTCTGGTCGTCACCGTGATCTGGCAGTTCACGCATATCTGGAACGAATTTCTCTACGGCGTGACATTCACGACTGGTCAGCAGCAGCCGGTCACCGCCGCGCTGATCGCGCTATCCGCCGCGGTCGCCGACATCCCGCAGCATGGCGTGCAGAGCGCTGCGGTGATGATCGCCGCCCTGCCGACCCTGCTGATCTATCTGATCGGCGGCAAGTATTTCGTGCGCGGCCTCACCGCCGGGGCCGTGAAATGATCGGATCGTCATGGCAGCCCTAAGCATTCGCTCCCTGTCCAAGCGCTACGCCAATCTGGAGGTGCTGAAGGGCATCGATCTCGACATCGAGAGCGGTGAATTCACCGTGCTCGTTGGCCCATCCGGCTGCGGCAAGTCCACGCTGCTCAACATCATCGCTGGGCTCGACCTCCCGAGCGCAGGCACCGTGGAAATCGGCGGACGTATCGTCAACGACATTCCGCCGAAGGACCGCGACATCGCGATGGTGTTCCAGTCCTACGCGCTCTATCCGTCGATGACGGTGCGCCAGAACATCACTTTCGGCATGGAATGCCGTCACGTCCCGAAGGCCGAGCAGGAAAAGGCGCTGGCGAATGTGGCCAGGCTGCTCCAGATCGAGCCGCTGCTCGGCCGCAAGCCCTCGCAGCTCTCCGGCGGCCAGCGCCAGCGTGTGGCGATGGGCCGGGCGCTGGTGCGCGATCCCCTGCTCTTCCTGTTCGACGAGCCGCTCTCCAATCTCGACGCCAAGCTGCGCGTCGAGATGCGGATGGAGATCAAGCGGCTGCACCAGCGCATCGGCGCCACCATCGTCTATGTCACACACGATCAGATCGAGGCGATGACGATGGCGACGCGCATTGCCGTGATGCATCGCGGCGTGGTGCAGCAGTTTGCCGACCCGGATACCGTGTATCGCTATCCCGCCAATCTGTTCGTGGCCCGCTTCATGGGCTCGCCGCCGATGAACACGATGCCGGCACGGCTGGAGGCCGATGCCGGCGGGCCGG
>NZ_JADPJQ010000012.1:233087-236078 GCF_023073515.1 Bradyrhizobium sp. 17
TCGTGATCGGCGCGGGACGGCCGGACGAGGTCCGCCTCCGCCTTCGTCAATACGACGCGGCGGCCCCTTTCGTCGGCCGTGACGTGGTGGTCGGGATCAGGCCGGAATGCCTCGCCGAGGGCAGCCGCGTGTTCTCCGCCGATCCGCCCGTCGTCGTCAACGCGCCGGTGGAGATGGTCGAGCCGACGGGAGCCGAAACGATCGTGCTGCTGCGGCTTGGCGGCGAGCCTGCGCTGGCGCGCATCACGCCGGACATCCGCCCCACACCGGGCGCCGCCGCCCCGTTCGCGCTCGACACGCGTCGCATCTGCCTGTTCGACCCCGAGACGGAGCGACTGATCGCATGACAAGAACGAGCTATGCCGGCCTTAGGGACCGCGTGGTGTTGATCACCGGTGGCGCCAGCGGCATCGGTGCCGCCTTCGTGCGGGCGTTCGCGGCGCAAGGGGCGCGCGTCGCGTTCCTGGATCTCGATGAAGCAGCCGGCCGGGCGCTGGTCGCGGAAGTGAAGGCCGCGGCCGGGACCGTACCCTTGTTCGTGCCGTGCGATCTCCTCGACATCGACGCCTTGCGCGGCGCCATGGCGCAGGTCCGGGGATCGCTTGGCGATGCCGCGGTCCTCGTCAACAACGCCGCCAATGATCAGCGTCAGGTGCTGGCCGAGGTGACGCCGGCCGAATTCGACTGGATGATCGGCGTCAACCTCAAGCACGTCTTCTTTGCCGCGCAAGCGGTGGTGCCGCAGATGCAGGCGCGCGGCAGCGGTTCGATCATCAACATGTCGTCGATTGCCTGGATGCGCGGCGCGCCGGGGCTGCCTGTCTACGCCGCGGCAAAGGCCGCGATCGTCGGCTTCACCAACTCCCTGGCCCGGTCGCTCGGGCCCGACCGCATCCGCGTCAACGCGATAGCGCCGGGGATGGTGATCACGGAGCGTCAGCGCCGGCTGTGGTACCCGGACGACCAGGTGATCGCCGAGCTGCGCACGCGTCAGGCCATTCCCGACGCGGTGACGCCCGACGACATCGCCAACATGGCGCTTTTCCTCGCCTCGGACGACAGCCAGCGCATCACGCGGCAGTGTTTTCAGGTCGACGCTGGTCTCGGCTAGAGCGTGATCCGAGCTGCTGTCGTAGAGGTCCGCTCCGTCTCCGAGAGCAGCCGCGTGAGCCCACCTCACCTTGAGTCGGAGTTGGGCCATGAACGGACTCCTGCATCGCAGCGAGATAGCTCTATTCAATCACCTCGTCAGCGCGAATGAGTAGTGAAGGCGGCACTGTTAAGCCGAGCGCCCTGGCCGTCTTCATGTTGATCACCAACTCGAATCTGGTCGGCTGCTCGACCGGCAACTCGGGGGGCTTGATGCCTTTGAGGATCTTATCGACGTAGCCGCCAGCACGACGCAATAGATCGAAAATATCCGGGCCGTAGACGACTAATCCGCCATCCGCGAATTGTCGGAAGAAATGCATCGCGGGCAGATGATGTTTGGCCGCGAGCGCGATAACTCGTGGGGCTTGGCGAATGATAAGAACATCGCCAAAGACAATGATTGCATCGGCGTGCTGGGCGGCAGCCGAGGCAAAGGCGATATCAAGCTCCTCGTCCGCGGTCGCCTCAACTATCGGCAGAGCCACGCCCAACTTCCGGGCTGCGCTTGGTGCCTCCTCGGCTACCATCAGCCTGTGCATGGGGTTGCTCGGATTGACCAAGAGCGCAATTTTCGACGCGCCAGGAACCAGTTCCTGGAGGATTTGTATTTGTTTGGCGGTCCAATCTCCCGGCACCCAGCTCGCGAGACCGGTCATGTTACCGCCTGGACGCGCGAGGCTTTGGATGAGGCCGAGCCCCACGGGATCGGCGACAACCACGAATACAATCGGAATGGTGGCAGTTGCCGATTTAAGGGCAAGGGCTGGTGACGGCCCGAGGGCAATTACCAGATCGGGAGTTAGCGTCACCAACTCCGCAGCTAGGGTTGACAAGCGATCCGGAGTTTCGGCAAAACGATATTCAACGAGCAGGTTCCTGCCCTCGATCCAGCCCTTCTCGCGCAAACCACTGCGCCATGCGTTGCGACCCTGAGAATCTAGGAATCCGCCCAAGAGACCGATCCGGCGAGGCGTGCCCTGGGCCCGCAAACGCCGTGGCGAAACGAGCAGCATTGCACTGCCTGCTATGAACTCCCGCCGCTTCATTCGATCCTCATCGGAGCCCGAGGACGATCGAACACAGAGTATCACGTCTCGATAGTTGGTGCACTCACAGCTGGGAGATGCAGGGGATCGGCGCAGCGGCAACTTCGGGTCACGTGCCGATATCCTATAAACGAGCGCCAAGGTTGCCACGTAATCGCACCACTGGATTGGTTAGAAGTCATGCCTTATCGTGCGCGTACTTCTCCAAAAGCAGCCGACTACATCACTTTCTCAGGGCCTCCGCGAAATATGCCCGGCGACCAGCACGCACACACCGTAGGACCAGTCAGCGACACTGACTTGCGTATTCAGTCGGGCGCCGTGTGAAGGTGCCGAAAGCGAGTACGATTCTCCGGGCCCTAAACAAGCTGAGGCATTATGCCTCTTGGGGCGAAACACCCATTTCTACGGGTGCACCAGTCTCGTAGAATGTGGTTGCCCTAGAAGCGGGATGTGCCGAAGTCGCCGTTCGGGACCAACGAGAAGTGCTAGCGCTATCGGCAGGTGCGCTACCCTATGAGACCGCCCCTTTTCGGTTTCTCACCACGACTCCACATTTCCACGCGCGCAGCTTTTGCGGCGGCTTGTTGCAGTAACCCAGGGAGAAAAGCGATGAGCAAGATCGATCGAAGGTCTGCATTGACATTCGGGTTGGCAGCGGCTTCGGCGGCCATGATAAAGCCCGCCGCCGCTCAAACGACGGGCTACAAGGACACAACTCCATGGCCAGGTGTGGTGGTGCGTGAGTATGATAGCGAGACACCATCGCTGATCCCGGGTTTTAAGACCGTCT